>JAZSQN010000042.1:0-6829 GCA_045537995.1 Congzhengia sp.
GTTGCAATCATCTGGGTTGTGCTTTCGCTTGCTGCGGTAGTAGTTATTGCATATCTGGGAAGAATGTTTATTTATAACAATGGTACCGACCTTTCAGAAGTTTTACTTGCAAACGGTCAGCAATCTTTAATTTTTGTAGAACTTGCCCGTGAAGTATTTCCTGCGTTTATTGCAGGGTTATTGTTAGCAGCGATAATTGCAGCGTCTATGTCAACTGCTGACTCACAGCTTTTAGTTGCAGCATCTTCCTTTGCAAGCGATTTATATAAGCCGATAGTAAGAAAGAACGCATCAAACAAGGAAATGCTTTGGGTGAGTCGTTTAATCGTTTTAATTATTGCAGTTGTAGCATACTTTATTGCAAGCAGCGAAGGTGATGCGGCTCAGGCAATAATGAATCTTGTTTCAAATGCTTGGGGCATATTCGGTGCAGCTTTTGGCCCTGCGGTATTGTTCTCACTTTTCTGGAAACGATTTACATATAAAGGCGCGGTAACAGGTATTTTAGTAGGTGCTTTGGTTGATATGCTGTGGCTTTGGTTGCCTGTTGCAGGAGGAAGCACACTTACAACAATCACAGGCATCTATGAAATTATTCCTGGATTTATCATCGGCGCAATCGCAGCATTTGTTGTGACCTTGATTGATAAAAAACCCTCAGTTGAGGTAGAAGCAATTTTTGAAAGAGCAACAGATAATTCTATTGATGATTAATAAAAAAGAAAAGACAAAAATGGCAAATTGTAAATTTGCCATTTTTCTTTTTGTGTAATTGATTTTGCCTCGTTTTTATGATAAAATTACAATTCAGGAGGAGATACAAATGAAGAAAAGGATACTGATTATAATTTTAGCAGTAGTAGTTTTGCTTGCAACTGTATTATGTGTATATAAGTTCACGCCTTTAAATTATATGATTCGCGAAGTTTTAGGACTTCCGAGATCTGTCTTTTATGTAAATAATGTTGTGCAGAAGAATGCGGGAATGATAGATTACCTGACAGATGATGTCCGCGAGGTGCAGATAAATAGAGAAAGAACTTACCTGATAAACCACTCAAGAGGATTTGCGTTGGGCTTTCCTAGTGATGCGGAGTATGATTTTTCTGTGGCGCAGGAGTATATAAAGGTAAAATGCGAAAGCTTTTCTGCTGTAGTATCCAAAGAATATTCTACATATGGTCCTACTGTCGAGGAAAGTCAAAAGTATGTTAAAGAGTGCTTGCATAAGTATATGCTTGATGAAAAATACATTAAAGAAAACAACATAACAATTCACAAAAATGATATCGAGGAAATTGCAGGACATCCTGTGCAGATTTTAGCACTTACAAGAACTCCTGCAAAATCAAGCGAGATAAAGGATAATACATATGTGTATTGCTATATCTATAATGAAGACATTATGTTTTACCGCATAATGTTTAAAGCAAGCGAATATACAGATGAACTTTTAGATGAGGTATATAAGACATTAAATTCTTTTAGTTCTGATGTAATGGTAAAGGGTGTATCTGATACATTTACAGACTTCAAACCTGTAATTAATCAAAACTGGAATGAAGAAACAAAGAAACTTTATAATGATTTGACTACATCTGACAGTTGCAAGTGGGGGATATTTACTCCGTGGTCGGTATTTTTTAATGACTTTACAAATATTCATGCATTGGAGAATAAAATTGATGCGAAATTTGACGGTGTTTTAGAGTATATTCATCATACTGACAAGGTTCCTGTAGAGGGGATGAAGACGGCATTTGATGAGGGTAAAATTGTAGAACTTACACTGCAGACATCAACAATAATGAATGAGAACTTAAATGGTCACAACCCGATGTTTGATGTATTAGACGGTGAGTGCGATGAATTGATTAAAGATATTGCAAGAGATATAAGGGATTTAGAGCACCCCGTATTATTTCGACTTAATAATGAAATGAATTCCGACTGGACAAGCTACAGCGCTTCTGCTTGTCTTACAGACCCTGAAATTTATATCGGAGTATGGAGAAGGGTTTATAATATTTTTGAAGAAGAGGGAGTAAAGAACGCAATATGGATATTTAATCCGAATGATATAAGTTTTCCACCAAATGGATATAATGCGTCTATGGCGTACTATCCTGGCAACGGATATGTACATATGTTTGGTGTGACAGGATATAACACAGGAACATATTATTTGGAAGAGCACGGAGAAAAATGGAGAACATTTGATGAGATTTATTCAAATATAACGAAAAACTCGCAGAAGAATTACGGGGAATTTGCGTGGGTTATTACAGAATTTGCGTCAAGCTCTTACGGCGGGGATAAAGCACAGTGGATTGAGGATATGTTTGATAAATTGAAAAATTATCCGAATATAAAGATGGCATTTTGGTTTAACAGTGCAGATTATGACCCTCGTCCGGGAAAAGAGGATATCGCGGCAAGACCTTACTGGTTCGATGAAACTGCGGAAACAACCAAAGCTTTTGCAAGAGGAATGCGTTCAGGCAAATAGGAGGAAATCATGAATATAAAAGATAAAGCTTTAAAAAGCCACTATGAATGGAACGGGAAATTTGAGATAATCTCTAAAGTGTCGGTTAAAAATGCCGAAGAATTGTCAATTGCTTATACGCCCGGCGTTGCTGAACCGTGCCTTGTTATAAAAGAAAATATAGATAAGTCATACGAACTTACAAGAAGGAATAATCTTGTTGCAGTGATAACTGATGGAACAGCGGTTTTAGGGCTTGGAGACATAGGTCCTGAGGCAGGAATGCCTGTTATGGAGGGCAAATGTGTGCTTTTTAAAGAGTTTGCAAATATTGATGCCTTTCCTCTGTGTTTAAAAACAAAAGATATAGATGAAATAGTAGATACTATATATAACATTTCCGGAAGTTTCGGGGGAATAAATTTAGAGGATATTTCAGCACCTCGTTGCTTTGAAATCGAGAAGAGATTAAAAGAAAAATGCGATATTCCTGTTTTTCACGATGATCAACACGGAACAGCAATAGTAGTAGCGGCTGCACTTTTAAACGCATTAAAATTTGTAAACAAAAGTAAAGATGAAGTAAGAGTTGTAATAAACGGAGCGGGCTCTGCAGGAACAGCCATTGCAAACCACCTGTTGAGAATAGGCGTTAAAAATATTATAATGTGTGACCGATTTGGAATAATTTGTGAAGATGATAATAAATTATCTTTAGCTCATCGTGAATTGAGCCTAAAGACAAACAGAGAAAAAATTAAAGGAAACCTTTTTGACGCTATGAAAAATGCAGATGTATTTATTGGTGTTTCAGCGCCTGGTATTGTGACTGAAGAAATGATAAAATCGATGAAAGAAAATCCTGTAGTTTTTCCTATGGCAAATCCTGTTCCGGAAATTATGCCTGATTTAGCCAAAAACGCCGGTGCTGCGGTAGTAGGTACAGGGCGTTCTGATTATCCTAATCAGATAAATAATGTGCTGGCGTTTCCTGGAATTTTTAGAGGGGCTCTAGATGTTAGAGCAACCGATATAAATGAAGAAATGTGCGTTGCAGCATCCTATGCAATTGCAGGTATCGTAGAAGATGATGAGCTTTGTGCTGAATACATTATACCAAAGGCTTTTGATAAAAGAGTTGTAAAAGAAGTAGCCAAAGCAGTATCAAACGCAGCAAAGGAAAGTGGACTAGCGAAGATTACAGAATGATTACAGTCATATTTGTATAATTTTACAAAAAAATTAAAAAATGCTTGCAATGATATTGTGTACATGTTATAATAGTGTTGTGTATATATGAGATGATAAAGTATCATCCACAAAGGAAAGGTGTTATATTATGAAAAAAATGTTTTCTTTATTATTGGCAGTTGCACTATTTGTTACAATATTGCCAATGAATTTGGTTTCGGCTAATGTTACCGAAGGATATCCCGTTTATTTAGTCAAGCATTTTGAAAACGATAAGGGATCTAAAACAACGGATTCACTTGGAAATCAATTTAGCCTAGCTGACGGACCGGGAGATGCTAAAAAAGCAATAAAGGTAACTGACGCTTCTAATACGCCGAAGTTTAATATATCATTCTTGGATGGATATAATTTAACTAAACCGAATGCTACTGCTTATTATCAGTATAACATATCGGCATGGATTAAGGCTGATGCTGCGGTTAATAGCGATAGTGTGACATTTGAAATAAATCTTCCTGTTACTGACACATCATCTATTCATACATACCCTACTACAGTAACAGAGAGCATAACAGTTTCAGGAATAGGACTCACACAGGAAAAGTGGATTAAGGTTACAGCACCTGTGTTTACATATGACGGAACAACACAAGGTACATATAAGCAATATGGAACTACTAATAAGACCGCTAATTTCAATACAGCGCCTGAAGGTACAATAAGTGTAAAGGTAGCTAACGGAATAGCTTATACTATGGATGACCTTACTGTCATTCCTGTTGATGAAAAAAATATATACGAATCTACTAATATCGCAAAAGGCGGCATTATAACGAGCTCGACTTTAGCTGCACCATGGTCTTGCGAGGGAGCAACAGCCTCGATATCTAGTTCATATAAAGGCAATGCTGTATCATATTCATATTCAACTTCTTTATGGAAGGCTGAAATAGCAGGAAATGTTATATCAGTAACTGATACAAGTGGCGGAAATGCAAGTGTAGTATATAGTGATTCACCTATTAAATTAGGTAACTACTATACAATTCACTTTAGTGCTAAATCTCTTAACAGTGCAGCTCAAGGTGCAAAGTTTAAGGTTATACTTGATTATTCAGAAACTGATGATACCGAGAATATACATTTTGCGGACAAAAAATTGGAATGCTCTACAGTTGTTTATGATTCTAGTACCAAAAAAGAGCTTTCAACAGTTACTCTTTCAGATACATGGACAGAGTATTACGCAAGACTTGATGCTTCAAATTTTGACATTTATTCTTATAACACCAAAGGACCTAAAATACGCTTTGAACTCGTAAGAGAAGACGGTCAAAGTCTTTCAGGAGCACAGTACTTAATCGGTGATTTGAAAATACGCCGTTCAGCAGAATTTTCATTAACTCCAACAGGAAGCCTAGAGGCGTATCCTTTAAATGATACAACTTATAATGTGAATGTATATAGCAGAGTAAAGACTGGTGAAGTCAAGAATGTATTGACACGCGTTATGGTACCATTTAGAGAAGATCATATCGTTTTAAATGCGTTTGATGATGCTGAAAACGACAAGTCATTCCAGGTAACAGCAAGTGATGTATCAGGAATGAAGATGGTTTTAAATGCGTTTGACAGAGACGGCTTTTCAGGAGTAGAATATGTTAAGCAGGTTGAACTTACAAAGCCTCATACATTAACTGCGATAGCGGAATTTGATCAAACAGTGTGGGCTCCTGATATGAAGGAACTCTCTGCTACAATTCGTTATAATGCAGCTTCGGGCAGTGAAACATTAAAGGCACTTTGTGCTATGTATGATGTTAATAATAAAATGGTAGCAAGCGACTTATCAGAATTTGTGCTACAGCAGGGCGAAGGAAAAGTATCTCTTACAATGAAAGCGGATACAGCCGATGCGAAAACAGCAACAACAGCTAAGGTATTCCTTTGGTCAAGCAACAGTCACGCTCCTATAAAGGAGGATGTTCCTGTTATTACAAAGGAAACAAGCGGTAAATTCATATATGTAGATCCCACTGGCGAATATGAGTATTCAAATTCTGTAAGCACCTTTAATGAAGCGATAGAAGAACTTAAGACGACAATGGCAACAACGCCTTCTGATGTTTACATTATTTTGATGCCCGGTTATCACAGAATAAGTAGTCAGGCAGAAATTAACCAGACTGCAACAAAAGACGGATATAATGTTGTTGTAACTTCTTACAACAAAAATAATAAAGGTATATTGTCAGGCGGAACAGATCTTTCTGGCAAATTTGAACCTTATGAAAATGGAATATATAGAGCATCAGTAGGTGCAGGAACTGCATCAAGACAGCTTTTTGTTAACGGTGTAAAAGCAACAAAAGCAAGAAGTGAAGAACTAGAAGCTGATGATTTTGTAAATATGTGGAAAACAAACGGTGGCGGTTTGACAACAACAAAGTACACCGAGCTTAAGGATTATGCAAAAATAAAAGATATTGAATTTGTATTTTATAAACTTTGGGCGATGCACAGATGTCAGGTTGATTCTATAACAGGAGATGCAAATTCTATTTCAATAACAATGGATAGTTCTGCATGGGCAAATATTAACAATCTTTCCAACCTGTATGCAGGAGCACCTTCATACTTTGAAAATGCTCTCGAACTTTTAGATGAAGAGGGCGAATGGTACTTATCACAAGACGGCTATGTTTATTATATGCCTCGCAAAGGTGAAGATATAACTAAAGCAGAGGTTATACTTCCTACATATGATAACTATACTAAAGGTGCTATGGTTGAAATTATAGGAACATCAAGCAGTCCTGCTAAGAATGTAGATTTTGACAATGTAGAGTTCGCATACACTACATGGACAATGCCAAGCACAACAGCAGGTCATGTTGACCACCAGAACAACCATGTAAGAACACAGACTGCTGCAAACGGTGATTTAAGAGAAGGTGCAGTCGATGTAAAATATGCAAATGGTGTTGACTTCACAGATTGCGTATTTACGAAGCTTGGTATCACAGGTTTGAGATTCTTAGAAGGTTCAAAGAACTGTGATGTTATAGGAAATGAATTTTATGATATTTCAGGCAGTGCAATAAATATGGGCCGTCCTGTAGGAAGAAATGCATCAAGTGCAGACAG
>JAZSQN010000108.1:0-2411 GCA_045537995.1 Congzhengia sp.
CGTAGGCTATTCCCCAGAGTGCAAGAACGGCGGCAGCGAAAGCGGACAATGTTATTACAAATTCCATCTGCTCCACTTGATACACCTCCGTAAATTAAAAAGCAACCCGTGGAGGTTGCTTTTTCAAAATGCAACCTCGTAAGGTTGCACATATTCAATTTTAGTTGCCTGAGTTCCGGACAAGGACAAAATCCTTTATCGTCTTTTTCCTCAGCTCTTCACAATCGCAATGCTTCATCAAGCCGAGATAGCTCTGAAAAACATTCTTGCAATAGTCAAGAGGTAATTCTCCGGTCGAATAATGTTCCATAACATAGGCAAGATGTTGTTTCATTTGCAGGGATGTTTGTTTCCGAAGCTCTATCCTGCCTGGATAAACTTTCCTACCCACAAACTCAACAGGCTTTCCTACGGGGGTAACGGCGGTTTTCTCATTGAGTTCCAATCCGAGATTTTCTTGTAGATAATCGTCCACCCTCGCAACAGTTTCCCACGCTTGAGATTTTGACGGTACCAAGAACATCATATCGTCCATGTAGCGTATGTAGTACGGAACACCAAGCTCACGCTTTATGAAATGGTCGAGCGGAGTCAGCACCACATTCGCGGTCATTTGTGATATTAAAGAGCCTGTTTGCATCCCGATTCCCGAAATGCGTTCAGCCGTTGTTACATCAGTACAATGTAGTGGTAAGCCGAAAGGTCTGCCATCACACTTGATTGCGGTTTCTAAAAACCACATCATATCTTTGTCGTCAAGAGGTCTGCTGAGTTCCCGGAGCTGTACCTCTAACGGTATGCGAAAAAAGAATTTTGCAATATCCATTTTCCCAATATACCATTGTTGAGGCTTGCGTTCGGTAATCTGCATCCACTCCTGCAACTTTTTCACGGCGCGTAATGCACCGCGTTCCGGGACACTCCCGTAACTGTGTTCGTAAAACGATTTTGAATATATCGGCCATAACTGTTTATATGCTGCACAGTTTACAACTCTGTCGGAAAACGGCATTGAGTATATGATACGCTTCTTTGGGAAGTATTCAAGGAATTCAAAAGGTGTCCCTGTTTCATACATTTTCCATTGAAGCCTATTCATATCGTTTATGATGTTTTCCTCAAGGTTGGCGGAATATCGAAGCACGCAATCGTGATAGCGCTTATTTCTCCGCGCCATTAGATAGCCGTCATACATATTGTCAAAGGTTATAAATCTTTCAAAAATGTGCGTGTGCTTTTCCATTCCACCATCTCCTCAAAGGCTACACTTTACGAGTGCCGTACCAAAGAGCCGGAACACCGGTATTTGCAGCTGACATTTTTCGGCCATAGTTGTAACCGAGGAAATAAACCCCTTTATCACCTCTGCACTGAAAGAAAGCCCTTGAGCTTGCAATATCTGGCTTGGAGGTAAAGCGGAGCGGAAGCCGAGGTTCGGATTCGCGTTCGAGCGTGAGTAATTGCCGTTGTAGTAGAACACGCCAGCGTTGTCGTTGTCGTTGTAGTTGCCACCGCGGTAGAACAGGCCACACAGTTTAACGGTTTATTCCCTATGTCAAGTGGATTTTTGGTTATTGACGGACTTTAACCATCCACCGAGCATCTTTCCAATTTCAACCACCATTCCTGACCATACCTCGTATTTCTTCATAGGCAAAAATCCGAGTTGGAATGATAGTCTCAAATAGGCTCTTATTGTAGCTATCTCCACATCCATATCCTGGAGCGTAGTCTTTTTATAATATTTCTTCTGCGCCTCAATACATCTTTTCAGCAATACATTCATACTGCGTTTGATGTCCGTAACAAGCGCAAACTTTTCGGACTTTGGGTATTGTTGCAACGCAAGATAGCCGTACTCCATCATATCAAAAATTTTCTGCAAAATTTTCAAATCGTCAGCCATCTTTGCGCCTCCCAAATACAAAATCAACGAAAGTATTATACACCTATTCGTATTGGAAAGTGTCGGTTTGGGAGAAAATAACGGATTTCGTTATTTTCAAAAATTCAAAAATCGCGTCTCCGCTTACGCGGAGATAAATCATAGAGCCGCTATCGCGGCCCTAATCAGTACACAGTTATTCAGTAGGCAGTTCTACAAAAGCGGAGCGGAAGCCGAGGCCGCCATTGGCGTACGAGCGCGAGCTGCTGCCGTAGTAGAAGAACACGCCCGCGTAGCCGTCGTCGCCGTAGTAGCCACCGCGGTAGAACAGGCATTCGCCTGATGTGCTTACCCAGTAATAATCGTCTCTATATGTATCAGCTGCATCATTCGGGAATAACGCAAGAGCTTTTACAAGGGCAGGAATTGTTACACCACTTGCAGCAGTAGCGGATTTGAATTGTCCGTCTGTTGTAATTCCTGCAGAGCCATATTTGATAGTAAGTCGGAGGCCAAGCGGTCTTAG
>JAZSQN010000069.1:0-3843 GCA_045537995.1 Congzhengia sp.
CCATAATATTGAAAACTATATGGCAGCAATAGGTGCAGTTTATAATCTTGTAGGAAAGGATGTTGTTAATAAAGTCGCTAAAAGTTTTGGCGGTGTACCTCACAGAATAGAATTGGTAAGAACGCTTGAAGGTGTGAGATATTACAACAGTTCAATTGATTCATCTCCTAATCGTACAATTAATACTTTAAATGTATTTTCTGAACCTGTGGTTTTAATTGCGGGCGGAAAAGACAAGGGTATACCTTATGATGAAATAGGAGAGCCTATTGCAAATCATGTAAAGACACTTATACTGATAGGTGCGACAGCAAAGATTATAGATGAAGCCGTGAAAAAGACAGGAAAGAGCGTTGAAACAATTTTTGCTGATACTTATGAAGAGGCAGTATTAAAAGCGAAAGAAAGCTCTGTAGCAGGCGATGTGGTACTTTTATCATCTGCCAGCACGAGCTTTGATATGTTTAATAATTTTGAAGAAAGGGGAAACCTTTTTAAAGAATTGGTAAATAAATTATGATAGAAAAACTGATGGAATTATCAAATGCAGGTGGCATTTCGGGATTTGAGTATTCTGTTACACCTTTAATTGAAAAAATGTTGTCAGAATACTGTGAAGAGGTTAGAAAAGATGCTTTGGGAAATGTAATCGGATACATTAAAAGCGAAGATGAAAATGCACCTACAGTTATGATAGAGGCACATACAGATGGTATAGGTCTTATGGTTAAAGATATAGAAGATAAAGGCTTCATTACTTTTGTGACAATAGGCGGGGTAGATGCAAGAATCCTGCCGGCGTGTGAAGTAGTTGTATGTGGCAAAGAGGACCTTTTTGGAGTCATAGGAGCAAAGGCGCCTCATTTAATGAGTGAAGAGGACAGAAATTCTGCAGTTAAAATAGAGGATATGGCAATAGATGTAGGTCTTCCTTGTGAAGAGGTGCGTAAAATTGTTACGCCTGGAGATATGATTTATTTTAAAACGGAGGCTGTAGGGCTTTTAGATAAAAAAATCTCGGGAAAATATTTAGATGACAGAGCTGGCATTATCGCACTTATCATGTCTTTAAAAGAATTAAAAAACAAAAAACTTCCTTTTAATCTTGCTGTTTTATGCGCAACACAAGAGGAAGTAGGACTTCGTGGCGCGAAAACCGGAACATATAATGTAGACCCTATTTGCGCGATAGTTGTAGATGTTTGTCATGGCACTACACCTGATAGCGGAAATGCCTCTACATTTAAAATAGGCACTGGAACAGTTATTACCTGCGGACCGAATATTAACAGAAAATTATTTGAAATTGCAAAGAGTGTTGCTGAAAAGGAAAACATAAAATATTCTGTTGAGGTAGAGGGAGGACATACTGGAACTGACGCGAGGGTTGTTCAGACGACAAAAGATGGAGTTGCGACACTTCTTTTATCTATTCCTTTGAGATATATGCATACAACGGTTGAGACTCTTGATATGCGTGATGTAGAGGAAACGGCAAAACTTATTTCAAATGTGCTTTTAAATATTAAACCGGAGGAATTTTCGTTATGTACCTTAAAGAATTAACAGAACTCTCAGGCGTTCCCGGCGCTGAAGACTCTGTTTTAGAATTTGTTTTTGATAAAATAAAAGATAAATGTGACGAGATTTACCGCGATTCGATAGGAAACCTTATTGCGATAAACCGTTCTAAAAAAGAGAATGCAAAAAAAGTTATGGTCTTATCTCATATGGATGAAGTGGCGCTGATCATCACAAAAATCACCGATGAGGGATTTTTAAAATTCGACACCTTAGGAGGCATTGATGATTCTGTTTTGGTGTCTAAAAAGGTGTTGGTCGGCAAAAATGCTTTGCATGGAGTTATAGGCGCGAAAGCTATACACCTGCAAAAAAAAGCTGAACGGGGAAAACCTGTAAAGCTGGATGAGTTGTATATAGATATAGGCGCAAATGATAAAAAAGAAGCGGAAGAAAAAGTAAATCTCGGAGACTATGCTGTGTTTGACAGTGAGTATATTGAATTTGGTGATAAGCTTATAAAGGCTAAAGCATTAGACGACAGGGTAGGATGCGATATAATGATATCTTTAGCAGATAAAAGATATGATTACGATTTATACCTTGTATTCACAGCTCAAGAGGAAACAGGATTAAGAGGTGCGCAAATTTGCGTTAATTGTATAAATCCTGATTTTGCGATTGTTTTAGAAACAACCGCGTGCTCTGACACCTTTGGTTCGGAAAAAAAAGACTATTCTACTGTTCTGGGCAAAGGAGTTGTTCTATCGTTTGCAGATATGAGAATTTATTATAGTAAGAGTATTTTAAAGGATGTTGCAAGGGTTGCAAAAAAATATGATATACCGTATCAGTACAAAAGGACTGTTTCAGGCGGTAATGATGCTGGCGCTGTCCAGACAGCATGCGGAGGAATTAAGACGATTGCTATGTCGGTTCCTACGAGATACATTCACTCACCATCTTCTGTAATATCAAGATGTGACTATGATGCACTAAAAATGTTGTGTGAAAAATATTTAGAGGAGGTAGTGCTTTAATGGAATTATTAAAAAAACTTACTCAAATCTGGGGTCCTTCAGGAAATGAAGAAGAGATTTGTGCTTTTATAGAAAACGAAATCAAGGACTATGTAGATGAAGTATATCGTGATAATTTAGGGAATCTAATTGCACATAAAAAAGGTGAAGGGCCACGAGTTATGTTTGATGCCCATACAGATGAAATAGGCATCATTGCAATGTTTATAGAGGAAAACGGTTATATAAGATTTTCAAATTTAGGCGGTGTTTCTGCTTATTGTGCACTATACCAAAGAGTAAGGTTTTTAAACGGAACTGAGGGTGTTGTGTCGATAGATTCAAGCCGTGAAGACATAATGAAAAATTTAAAACTCTCAGACCTTTATATAGATATTGGTGCAAAATGTAAAGAAGAGGCAGAAGAAAAAGTTTCAATAGGGGATGCTGCAGTATTTGTAGGAGAATTTTTCGACTTAGGCGAAAAAATAGTGTCAAAAGCCTTAGATGACCGTGTTGGCTGTTATTGCTTAATTCGTACTATTCAGGAAATTAAGTCAAATAAAAATGATTTATATTTTGTATTTTCGGCGTCAGAAGAGTTGGGGCTTCGTGGTGCAAAAGCTGCGGCTGGTGCATTAGAACCTCAATATGCAGTAGCTTTAGATGTTACCACTACCGGAGACATACCCGGAAAGAAAAAAATGGCAGTAAAACTTGGTGAGGGAGCGGCAATTAAAATAAAAGACAACTCAATTATGTGTCACCCTTACATTAAAAAGCTCATGATAGATACCTGCCAAAAATATGATATTCCTTACCAGACAGAAATTTTAGAGGCAGGAGGAACAGATGCAGGTGCAATACACCTGTCAGGCGCAGGTGTTATAACAGGGGCTATATCAATCCCTACAAGATATGTTCATTCACCCTCTGAAATGGCAGATAAGGGCGATATTGAATCAGTAGTAAAACTAAGTGTAAAACTAATAGAAAACGGTTTTGGACAATAAAAAAAGCCCGCAGAATGCGGGCTTTTAAATTTTTATTCTAACACATTTCCATCTTTATCAAAGAGAGGTAACTTTTCTAAGAAAATAATATCATCACGCTCTGCTGCATCGCCTTCAGCTAAAACTGCCATCTTGCCGCAGATGTTTCCGCCGGCTTCGTTAACCAGAGCCTCTAAAGCCTTTAAAGATTCGCCGGTAGATATTACATCGTCAACGATTAAAACGCGTTTTCCTTTTATGTATTCTATATCATCGCTGCCGATACAGAGAATCTGTTCGTGTGCTGTTGT
>JAZSQN010000059.1:0-3278 GCA_045537995.1 Congzhengia sp.
ATCTTTGATTTAAATCCATCACCTAAATTACGAAGAGCATCTACATTGGCACCGTCTACTCTGCCACAGATGACTGTGATACCGTTGATTTCTTTCGCGTTATTCATTATTTCATCAGCAGCACCACCTGCAAGCTTTGCATTGAGGCTTTCAATCTTACTCTCTAATGTCTTGATCTCAGCAACTACCGATGCTGCCTTTTTAGCTACATCGCCTGTGCTGCACTTTAAGTTTTCAGCAACATCTGAAATTGTGCGTTCTGCTTTTTTAAGCTCTTCTAAAACGCCCAAACCTGTTACAGCTTCAATTCTTCTAATGCCTGCTGCAACGCCTGTTTCGCCTATTATTTTAAATAAACCAATCTGTGATGTATTCTTAACATGGCAACCACCGCAAAGCTCCATTGAATAGCCGCCCATTGAAACCACGCGTACAGTATCACCGTACTTATCACCAAACACTGCTACAGCACCAAGCTTTTTAGCTTCATCAATAGGCATTTCTTCCCATTTAACAGGGAGCGCTTCTAAAATTTTTGTATTTACTTCTGCTTCCACATTTGCTAACTCTTCAGCAGTTACTGCTCTATCTAATGTGAAGTCAAATCTTAATCTGTCACAGGATACAAGCGAACCTGACTGTGTTACACTATCACCCAATATATTCTTTAGCGCACTGTCTAAAAGGTGTGTCGCACTGTGGTTTGCCTGAACAAGTGTGCGCGCCGTAACTGATACACATGCACAAACTTTGTCGCCTTTTTTGATTTCACCGTTTTCTACTTTTACAAAGTGATAGTATTTGCCGTCGGGAGTTTTTTTGGTGTCAGTAACATCTGCACCTGCAATTTTACCCACATCACCAACTTCGCCGCCACCTTCACCGTAGAATGGTGTTTTGTCAAGTACGACAATACCTGTGTCGCCAGCTTCTAAAATTTCTTTTCCCTCAACATCATTTAAAACAAGTAAAACATTAGCATCAATTTCTAAATTATCATATCCTGCAAACTCTGTAGGAGCAACTGAAACTAAGCTATCTGCAATTCTGTCTTCCCAACCGACTTCAGTCATTTTAGCACTTGCTCTGGCTCTTTTGCGTTGTTCTTCCATTTCACGCACAAAACCCTCTTCGTCAATTTCAATTCCTTTTTCTGCTAAGATTTCTTTTGTCAAGTCAATAGGAAATCCATAAGTATCGTAGAGCTTAAATGCATTTTCACCTGAAAATACTTTGCCGCTGCCTTCTTCTAAAAAATTGTTCAAAATTGCAAATCCCGCATCAATTGTCTGAGCAAAACGCTCCTCTTCTTTTTTGATTTTGTTCTTTATAATGTCGCCTTTTTCCAAAAGTTCAGGATATGCACCAGATGATGCTTCAATTACTTTATCTGCCAATTCATAAAGGAATGTTTCTTTAATTCCCAATAATTTTCCGTGACGGGCAGCTCTTCTTAACAGTCTTCTTAAAACATATCCTCTGCCCTCATTTGATGGATTAACACCGTCAGACATCATAAATACTGTGCTTCTTATGTGGTCTGTAACAACACGGATTGAGACATCGGTTTCAGCGTTTTTTCCATACTCTGCATTTGCCTTTTTGCATACAGCATCACGAATGCTCTTTATTGTATCAACATCAAATAAAGACAACACTCCCTGCATAATGCATGCAATACGCTCCAGGCCCATACCTGTATCAATGTTAGGATGTTCTAACGGTAAATATGTGCCGTCCTCCTGTTTATCAAACTGGGTAAATACTAAATTCCAGAATTCAACAAATCTGTCACACTCGCAACCTACCTTACAATCTGAAGAGCCGCACCCATACTCTTCTCCCCTGTCAAAGTAAAGTTCAGAGCAAGGACCACAAGGACCCTGACCGATTTCCCAGAAATTATCTTCTTTTCCCATTTTTACAATACGATCAGGAGAAACTCCTACATGGTCTGTCCATATTTTTATTGCTTCATCATCTTCTTCGTAAACTGAAATCCAGATTCTGTCTTTTGGAAGTTTTAGAACTTCTGTCACAAATTCCCAAGCCCATTTTGTAGCATCGTGCTTAAAATAATCCCCGAATGAGAAATTGCCGAGCATTTCAAAAAAAGTGCCGTGACGGGCAGTTTTTCCTACTCTTTCAATATCAGGCGTGCGTATGCATTTCTGACATGTTGTAACTCTTGATTTCGGCGGTGTCTGTCTTCCTGTAAAGTATGGTTTTAAAGGTGCCATACCCGCATTTATCAAAAGAAGGCTCGGGTCATTTTCTGGAACTAATGAAAAGCTCTTTAATCTCAAATGCTCCTTTGATTCATAAAAAGACAAAAACTTCTCTCTTATCTCGTTAAGGCCTAGTTTTTGCATATATCTCAACCTTTCGTGACTTAATTTCAACCTGTGCATAATATAATTATTTTACTATAAATTCCACATTTCGTCAAGTATAAAGTATGCCTTGATATGTGTTTTTAGCCGCCATTTCCTTGTCTATGGCGCCAAGAACAGATATCTTATCCAAACTCCAAAGAGGCGCTACTAAATTCTTCTTGTCGCCGTCCCCTGTTATGCGCTCAATCACTGTTTCAGGAGGAATTAATTCCAACTGTCTTAAAACAACATCAATGTATTCATCTTTTCTCATAGGAATTAAATTTCCTTTTTCATACTCCTTCTCATAGCCTGTCCCGCGTAATATATGCAAAAGGTGAATTTTTAGCGCATCAGGTTTTAATTTTCCGACTGTGCGAGCGGTTTCTATCATATCTTCCTTTGTTTCGCCTAAAAGACCGTTTATCAAATGAATGCAAATTCTTATGCCCTTTTTCTTTAGCATATTATACGCTCTTATAAATGTATTAAAATCATATCCGCGATTAAATGCTAGCGCAGTTTTGTCATGGACTGTTTGCAATCCTAATTCAACCGTTAAATATGTTCTTTTCGAAAACTCACTTAACATATCCGCAATTTTTTCATCTATACAATCAGGGCGTGTAGCAATACTTAACCCAATAGTATGGGAAAAAGAAAGTGCCTCGTTATATTTTTCCTTTAAAACCTCAATCGGTGCATATGTATTTGTATGCGCTTGAAAATACGCAATAAGTTTCGGATTTTTATGTTTTTTATCTATTCTTTCATATTCTTTTTTTAGTTGCTCTGTAATTGAATATTGTGCTCCTGCAGTAAATTCACTTGACCCGTTTGCACAGTACAAGCATCCGCCATACCCTATAGTACCATCTATGTTAGGGCATGTAAAGCCACCAT
>JAZSQN010000022.1:0-2790 GCA_045537995.1 Congzhengia sp.
AGCCCTGGAGTTCTTCGTCCTTCATAGCGCAAAATACTGCTTTTACATTGCCATCACTAAATTCCAAATCTCTGAATTCATCAGCATCAGGGCAAACCTCCTGTTTTGCCTGATCCTGCTGGAGTTTTACATTTTCTGCAATTTTATCCTTGGTAACAGAATTTGTAAAGGAAAGAAGTCCTGCCACCACAACAGATATAATAAGGAGAACTAAGGATAACACAATGGGGTTTTCGTTTTTCTGCATTACTTTTTACCCCCTTTTTGTGTGCCGAAAGCTCTTGGCTTTGTCCATCTGTCAATTAAGGGTGTTGCCACATTCATTAAAAGTATTGAGTAGCTCACGCCCTCGGGATATCCGCCAAAGCGTCTTATTACAAATGTCAATATACCGCAACCGATACCCATAACAATCTGACCGCGTTTAGTAATAGGTGATGTTACATAGTCTGTTGCCATAAAGATAGCACCAAGCATAAGACCGCCGCCAAAAAGGTTATACGCCATACTGTAAATGGGTGTAAGTCCTGATGAGGGGAAAATAAATGTAAACAGTGCTACAGTAAGTATGTAAGATACGGGAACTCGTGCTGAAATTACTTTTTTTGCAACGAGATAAATTCCGCCAATGATTAGTGCAAGTGATGATGTTTCGCCGATACATCCGGGGATGTTACCTATAAACATATCTAAAAGTTCGGGAAGTTCGCCTGCCGTTGCATCCTTTAATACTGCCATAGGTGTAGCAGAAGACACCGCATCAACGCCTGATGGATGCGTCCATGTGGTCATAATAACCGGCCAGGATGCGAGCAAAAATGCTCTTCCTGCCAAAGCCGGGTTCATAAAGTTATTTCCCACCCCGCCGAAAAACTGTTTTACTATGATAATTGCTACAAATGAACCAACAAGGCAAATCCACCAGGGAGCAGATACAGGTAAATTAAACGCCAAAAGCAAACCCGTAACTACTGCTGTGCCGTCAGAAATTGTAACGCACTTTTTGGTGAGTTTTTGCCACAAATATTCAAAACCAACACAAAACAGTATGCAAAGAGCGGAAAGCACAAGGCTTTTGTAACCAAAGTATATAACTGATGCAATCAGTGCAGGTATTAACGCAATACACACATCAATCATAATGCCCTGAGTGGTTTTTGTATCTCTTATGTGGGGAGACGGTGAAACTATTATGTTTTCCATTATTTAGCCTCCTTTGCACGACGGGCATTTACCGCCTGTTTTCCGAGTCTTATAGACTGAACTAAAAATCTTTTGGAAGGACATACATAAGTACAGCTTCCACATTCCATACAGTTCATAATATTTTCACGAATCAATGTATCTGTGTCACCTTTTCTACTATACATATCAAGTGTAGTGGGCATGAGCCTCATAGGACATACAGATACGCATCTTCCGCAACGGATACAAGCTCGTTCAGGATTGCTTTTTGCATATTTTTCACTGAAAAGCAAAAGTCCTGATGTGCCTTTTACTACGGGAACTTCAGGTGAAATTACCGAAATACCCATCATCGGTCCGCCCATAATGATTTTTTTGGCGGGCATTTTCAAGCCGCCGCAGGCGTCTATCAAAGCACTAAAAGGTGTTCCCACGGGAACAAGCAGATTTGAGGGGTTAGCTATCGCATCACCTGATACGGTTACAATCTTTTTAATGAGAGGTGCACCGTAACAAAGTGCATAGTAAATCTGCGCCGCTGTACCAACATTAACCACAATACATCCCACATCTGCAGGAAGTTTTCCCATAGGCACTTCTTTTTTTGTGATTGCATTGATTAACTGTTTTTCAGAACCCTGTGGGTATTTTTTCTTCAAAGGTACAATTATAATGCCTGTGCCCTTTGATTTTTCTGTCATAATCTTTATAGCTTCAGGGGCGTTATCTTCTATACCCACATAGCATTTCGACAGATTAAGCAAACGAAGAAGGCACTGGATTCCTCCGATAACCTCGTCTGTTCGCTCCAACATAACCCGTCTGTCTGATGTGAGGTACGGCTCACATTCTGCGGCATTTATGATTAAATGGGTGATTTTTTTGTCCTCGGGAGGCGAAAGCTTTACATGGGTGGGGAAAGCCGCACCGCCAAGACCTACGATACCTGCTTCTTTGATAATCTGTCGCATTTCATTAGGCGACAAATCGTCAAGGGGCTTTTTGTGTATAGGTTCTGCCTCTTCATAAAGTCCGTCATTTTCGATGACTATTGTCATAACTTTTGAATTTGAGTGGTTAAGGTAGAGTCCGATGTCTTTAACAGTACCCGATACAGATGAATGTAAGGGCGCTGACATAAAAGCATCAGAATCTGCGATTTTTTGCATCTTTAACACTCTGTCACCCACTGCTACACAAGGTGTAAGCGGTGCTCCTATATGTTGATTCAAAGGAAAATATAAAATCTTCGGCGCATCAATAGACACAAGCGGGCGCTTTTCTGTAAATTCTTTATTGCCCGCAGGGTGTATGCCGCCTGAAAAGGTCAATTTTACCATTTTGTCATTCCTTTCCGTTAGTTATTTCATGATTATAACCATACACAACCTCATTATATATTTTAGCACAGATATTTTTTGGGCGCAATGATTGTCTGAAATTTGTCATTCTTTTTTTAATGTTGAAACAGACTGGTGAAAATGGCGCGTAACCATTCAAAACAAAATTAAATGAAATGAAAGCACTCGGAAAACAGAGTGCTTTTTATTTTATGTTTTGAATTTAAACGAGCAGAACCACTCGGCGTACCAAAGTACGCCTTCG
>JAZSQN010000145.1:0-1554 GCA_045537995.1 Congzhengia sp.
GAAGTGCGTGGTGCGACATTGTATAACATCTGTTTTGCCTATTGGAAAATCTGCGTACATGAAAATACATTGGAAACAGCGATGAAGCTGCCTAACCTTTATAAGGCTAGAGAAAATGCTCTTGTATGTTTTTTACAAGGAGAAGAAAAAAATAAAGTAGCAAAAGAAGCTCTTGTTTCACTTGCTTGGGTAGTTGCTCATCACTTTACTGCTCTCTGCGAAACAGAGGATAGACCTGAGTATTTAAGAAAAGCATCACAAATATTAGACATTATTTTTGAAGGCGAAAATGAAGATGATTTTATTAAAGCTATTCGCCAAAGATTACAGTAGCACAAACACATTAACTGCTCTCTTCGCAAGGGCAGTTTTTTCTTTGCCGTTTTACCCGAAACGGTTCCTACAGGCATTACTACATATCTCTATGGCGCTGTGCAGTCAACTCATATTTCAATAAATTGCACTCGCTTTTTTCAAAAAAAGGTCGTGGCGGTTTGTTCCGTTTGGACGGTCATTCACTTGTCTGTGAGAAGAAAACTTTTTCCTCCCATATATACCCCGACATAAGAAGGGGTAAAATGTTCCTGATTTTTGAAAAAAGTTGAAAAATATTTTTAGCAATAAAAAAACACCCATCAAAAATTGACGAGTGTTATGTAAACAATATTAAATTAAAAAATCTAACGCAGTATTCACATACCGAAATCTTGCTTTTTTATGCTCTTAAATTTTATTGGTGGGGGCAGTTATTATAATAATGAAAATCTCCTTTATTATATATAATAGGGAATTTATGAAAAATCACCCATTATAGAGTAACAAGTGAAAATCAAAAAACGCAACATAGCTATAAAGCGTTATATATAAGGAGATATCCAGTATTTTATGTACTGCTTAATATTATTCGCAACAAAATTCTCTTGTGTATTATTGAATTATTACATCCTTCATAAAATAGAAAAAGCCCCGTCAGGAAAGCAGAAAGCTGCAATCTTAACGGGGCTGATGTTATATCACAATCCACACATTCGACTTGTTGAAGGTATTTACCTAAAATTATGATGACGATTTCTAAATCATACTTTTCGGGTAAAATATATTTATGAAATATCCGGAGGTAAATACGATGAAAGGACGAATTATAACTGAATCAATAATTTCAAAATTTAAAACCTATCTTCAGAACGAAGAAAAAAGCACTAACACTATCGAAAAATATATGCGCGATGTGAAAGCGTTTACTGTTTATGCAAATAGTCTTGATGTAACAAAGGAAATAGTTATCGCATACAAAAACAAGCTCATTTCCGATAACTATGCCGTAAGAAGCATCAACTCAATGATAGCATCGCTAACAGCTTGTTTGTGTTTGTTGGTTGGGAAGATTTAAAGGTTAAGTCTATTAAACTTCAACGACAGGTTTACTGTCCCGAAGAAAAAGAGTTAACAAAGGCTGAATACTTGCGACTTGTAAATACTGCAAAACAAAAAGGCAATGAACGCCTGAATCTGCTTATTCAAACAATTTGCGGTACAGGTATTCGTGTAAGTGAA
>JAZSQN010000011.1:0-12705 GCA_045537995.1 Congzhengia sp.
AAGGACCAAAGTCTGTCATTGCACCTACACCAACAAATATTAAACAGGGATAAACCCCCAGTTTTACGCCTAAGTACAGAATATCTATTAAACCTGGCGTGAAGTTTTCTTCTCCAAACATGCCCCAATGAACATGGCCGCCGGCAAAGAGTTCCTCGTGGTATACACCTGCACCAATCAAATTGGTAAGTAACATACCAAATGCAATGGGTAATAAAAGCAAAGGCTCAAATTTTTTAACGATAGCAAGATACAGGAGCACACATGCAATGGCAATCATCAAAAGAGTTTTCCAATTATCTCCTAAAGATAACATGTAGAACCCTGTCTGCTGCAAAAAGTTTAAAATAGGTTCCATTTATTTTGTCCTCCGAAATCAGTTAATTGAGCAAAGGATATCACCTGACTGAACTGCTGCGCCACGATTAACATTTACTGCTGCAACTGTTCCGTCACAAGGAGACATGATTTCATTTTCCATTTTCATTGCTTCTAATATCATAAGAACCTGACCGGCTTTAACCGCTTCACCTGCTGAAACCTTTACATCTAAAATTGTACCGGGCATAGGACTTGTAACTGTTTCTCCGCCTGCAGGAGCTGCTGTCTGTACGGGAGCCTTTTTTTCTTCCACAGGTGCAGGAGCTGCTGCCTGCGCGTTTGCCCCGTCAATAAGTTCTATTTCTACCATGTACTGTGTTCCGTTCACATTAACTTTGTATGTTTTCATTATTTCGTCTTTCCTTTCGAAAATTATTCTTTAAACTATATTTTTTTTACTGATTTGATACGGATGCCCGTAACATCTGTTCCTAAATCCTCTGCGATTGCGGCAGCAATTGCCGCTGCAAATTCGCCTTTATTTATCACCGCTTTAGATGTACTTGCCGGAGCAGGTGCGGTATTAGGCACTTCTTCCATCTTTTGTTTTGTTAAACCCTTTACAACGGCGCCCATAATATAACATATTACAATTAAGCAAATGAGCCCTACAAATACTGTTCCCAAACCAAGTAATATAACTAAAGTATTTGAGACTTCTGTCATTTTTTTAATCCTCCTTTCAGGTTCTTGAACTTCTTTATAATAATATATTAAATTTAAAAAAAGCCAAATCTTCCACTAATATCATTTTAGCAAATAGCTATTTAAATATCAATACCTTTTTGGCGTTTTTTCAAAAATCGGCATTTTTTCAAAAAAATGCACTTTATCTATTGTTTTTTTTGTGAAAAACAATTATTATTATAGGTGAAATAAATTTTTGGAGTTGTTCTTATGGACATTATAACGCAAATTGAAACAAAATATGATGAATTGAGTAAAAGTCATAAGATTTTATCTGACTATATCCGTAAAAACTATGACAAGGCTGCTTTTATGAATGTTGAGCAGATGTCCTCCGCAACAGGCGTCTCAGAAGCTACAGTTGTGCGTTTTTCAGCAGAACTCGGATACGAAAAGTTTAATCACTTTCAAAGAGCATTAAATGACTACGCAAAGTCAAAGCTTACAAGCGTGCAGCGAATGGAAATGGCTCTTAATAAATACAGAAACACAGATATCTTATCTGCCGTTTTAGAGACAGATATCGGAAAGATAAAAACAACACTTGAACAAATTGACCGTGCCGCTTTTAATGGTGCGGTTGACGCTTTAATCAAAGCCAAGAATATCTACATCATAGGACTTCGTGGCTCTTCAGCACTGGCGCGGTTTTTAGAATATTACTTAAATTATTTATGCGGTCATGTAAAGCTCGTAAACGGAGCATCTGTAGGTGATATTTTTGAGCAGATGTTCAGGGTGAACGAAAACGATGCTGTCATCGCTTTTTCTCTTCCAAGATATTCGTCTCGAGCTATCCGCGCTGCACAGTTTGCAAAAAATAACGGGGCAACTGTAATTGGTATAACAGATGGCGAAAACTCCCCCATTTTAGAAGTTACAGATTATGCGTTACTTGCCAAAACTGATATGGAATCGTTTGTCGATTCTTTAGTTGCTCCAATGTCTTTAATAAACGCCTTAATCGTTGCTGTCAGCATGAGGCTTCCGGATGAGGCAAACATTTCTTTAGCAAAACTTGAAAGTATTTGGTCCGATAACGAGGTATATGATAATGGCGACAACTGATTTTTCTGTTTTGGATTTTGATTATTTTCTTCCCAGTGAACTTATTGCACAAACTCCACTAAAAGAAAGGCCTTCATCACGGCTTTTGGTTCTTGATAAACAAACAGGTGAGGTTTGCCACCGCACATTTCGCGATATTTTAGATTATATTGAGCCGGGAGACTGTCTTGTTTTAAACGATACTAAAGTTCTTCCTGCACGGCTCTATGGTGTGCGTTCTGATACAGGTGCCAGTGTAGAGTTTCTCCTGTTATCACAGCGTGAGGGTGACATCTGGGAGGTCATTGTAAAACCCGGCAAAAAATGTACTGTAGGAAAAACAATTTCATTTGGCAACGGAAAGCTTTTAGCAGAAATCACAGATGTTTTAGATAACGGAAACAGAATCGTGCGTTTTTCATACAATGGCATCTTTAACGAAATATTAGATGATTTAGGCGAAATGCCTCTACCCCCTTATATTCATGAAAAACTAAAGGAGCAAGACCGCTATCAGACGGTTTATGCCAGATATGACGGTTCTGCAGCAGCTCCCACTGCCGGTCTTCACTTCAACGAGGAGTTTTTAGAAGAAATTAAAAGCAGAAATATAAAACTAGCTTTTGTGACACTACATGTAGGACTCGGAACCTTCAGGCCTGTTAAAGTTGAAAACATTTCTGAGCATATAATGCATAAGGAAAGTTATATTTTATCAAAAGAAAATGCCGATATAATAAACGAAACAAAGCGACAGGGTAATAAGGTTATTTGTGTCGGAACAACCTCAACACGCGTACTAGAATCCGTTTCTGATGAAAAAGGCTTTGTTTGTCCCTGCTCAGGCGAAACCGGAATTTTTATTTATCCGGGTTATAACTTTAAATGTTTAGACGGATTAATAACAAACTTCCATCTTCCAAAATCCACGCTTATTATGCTTGTTTCTGCTCTAGCAGGAAGAGAAAATGTCCTTTCTGCTTATAATGAAGCTGTTAAAGAAAAATATAGGTTTTTTAGCTTTGGTGACGCAATGCTGATAAAATAAAAAAAGCACTCTTTGAGTGCTTTTTTATTTTCTTCCTGTTGAACCAAATCCGCCCGAGCCGCGATCTGTTTCTTCTAAATTTTCTGTTTCCTCAAACACTGCTGCAATATACGGAGCAATTACTAACTGTGCAATTCTTTCATTAGGTTCAATCTGTTGCGGGGTATTTGAATAATTATGAAGAGCAACCATTATTTCTCCTCTATAATCGCTGTCTATAACACCCACACAATTCGCAGGAGCTAAACCTCTTTTACAGGCAAGACCGCTCCTTGCATAAATCAACCCTACTAATCCCTCCGGTATTTGAGTTGCCAGTCCGGTGTTAACAAATGCAGTTTCTCCAGGCTGTATTTCTATATTTTCATCTAAAAGCGCGCGCAAATCTGCACCGGCCGCAAAGGGAGTTCCATATACCGGTACAGATGCGCTTTTATGAAGTTTTGTGAATTTTACTACTGTTTTTTCCATTTTATAAATCCTTCCACCAGACGATTTCGTTTTCGGTTAGAGTTTTTCTAAGATCAATAATCCTCTGATTACTGCTTCCCCTGAAGCGAAGTCTTAAGTCCTTGAGCTCTGTCTTAAATTCGCCGTCAACTAATATATCGATATACGAGAGCATTTCATCTGTTACCTCACATCTTGCACGACTTTTTAATAAAAGCTCGTCATCTAAAAGGTATCCCGTATAACACCAGACAGTTTTTTGCGGATATGTTTCCTTAATCTTTCTTAAAAGTCCCACTAAGACGCGTTGATTTCGGGGTTCAAAGGGTTCTCCCCCTAAAAGAGAGAATCCTTCAATATAATCGGGGGACAAATGCTTTATAATTTCGTCCTCTTGTTCTTTAGTAAACTCTGCACCAAAATTAAAATCCCAAGTTTCTTTATTGAAGCAATCCTTACAGTGATGCGTGCATCCGCTTACAAACAGCGAAACCCTTACTCCCGGTCCGTTTGCTACATCACATTTTTTTATTGCTGAATAATTCATTTCTCTTCCTTCTTATAAGTGTAATACTCTTGCTTTAATTTCTTTTGTTTTACCAACATTCCAGAAATTCTCGCCAAGATATCCACATGTTCTTCTTGTAACATTCATCTTTGCATGGTCGCGGTTTCCGCAAGCAGGACATTCCCATTCATTGCTGTCATTTATAACAATTTCTCCGTCATACCCGCAAACATGACAATAGTCACTCTTGGTATTAAACTCTGCATACTGAATGTTATCATAAATGAATTTTACAACCGCTTCGATTCCTTCTAAATTATGACGCATATTAGGAATTTCAACATAAGATATTGCGCCGCCTGAAGAAATTTTCTGGAACTGACTTTCAAACTCAAACTTTGTGAAAGCGTCAATGTCCTCACGAACATCAACATGGTATGAGTTTGTATAGTAACCCTTGTCTGTGATATCCTTTATGCTGCCAAACTTCGATTTATCGATTCTTGCAAAGCGATAGCATAAAGATTCCGCAGGTGTTCCATATAAAGCAAAACCTATGTTTGTTTCTTCTTTCCACCTATCTGTAGTAGCACGCAAGTGGTTCATTACACGAAGCGCAAACTCTGCACCTTCAGGAGTTGTATGAGAAACTCCCTTCATTGCCATTGTTACTTCATAAAGACCAATATAACCCAACGAAATTGAAGAATATCCGCCAAATAACAATTTGTCTATTGTTTCGCCCTTGTCAAGTCTTGTAATTGCACCATATTGCCAATGAACAGGGCTTACATCTGATTTTGTGCCTAAGAGCGCGCGATGACGGCACATCAAAGCTTCAAAACAAAGCTCTAAGCGCAAATCAAGCTCTTTCCAGAAAACATCCTCATTACCGCGTGCAACAATACCAATCTGAGGCAGGTTAATTGAAACAACGCCCTGATTGAATCTACCCTCAAATTTATATTCACCGTTTTCATCCTTCCACGGAGAAAGGAAACTTCTGCAGCCCATAGGACTAAACACATTACCCTCATAATTTTCACGCATTTTCTTAGCTGAAATATAATCAGGGTACATTCTCTTTGCAGAGCATTTAACCGCTAATTCTGTAATGTAGTCATACTCTCCGCCGTTAAGACAGTTATGCTCGTCCAATACATAAACAAGTTTCGGGAATGCAGGCGTGATGTATACTCCCGCTTCGTTTTTGATTCCCTCTAAGCGCTGACGAAGAATTTCTTCTACAATCATTGCATTTTCTTTAACATATTCATCTTCTTTATCAATGTGTAAGAAAAGCGTTACAAACGGAGATTGACCGTTTGTGGTCATAAGAGTATTTATCTGATACTGGATTGTCTGCACGCCCGCCTTCAATTCATCCTTCATGCGTTCGTGTGCTAATTTTTCTATCAATTCAGGAGATATATTTCCATCTGACTGCTTTTCAATATTACTCTTAAACTTTTCGTAGCTCTTTCTTAAATATTTGCCAAGATGCTTGATGTCAACAGATTGACCACCATACTGGCTTGATGCAACAGATGCAATAATCTGCGTAAGGATTGTACATGCAACCTGAAAACTTTTCGGAGGCTCAATAAGTTTTCCGTTCATAACTGTACCCTTGTCGAGCATATCTCCTATATTAATCAAGCAACAGTTAAATATGGGCTGAATAAAATAATCCGCATCATGAAAATGTAAAACGCCGTCTTCATGAGCCTGAGAAATTTTTTCAGGCAACAAAATTCTTTTTGTTAAATCCTTTGATACTTCGCCCGCAATTAAGTCTCGTTGCGTCGCAGCTGCAACGGCATTTTTATTGGAGTTTTCCTCCATTACATCTTTGTTTGCGTTCTTAATCAAACTTAAAATTGATTCGTCAGTTGTGTTTGCTTTACGAACAAGAGCACGGGTATAACGATACACAATATATGTCTTAGCCAAAGTAAATTTATCAAGCTCCATCAATTTTTGCTCGATTATATCCTGAATATCTTCAACTAAAATTCTGGATACCTTTTTAGATTCTATATAATCTAAAATTTTCTCCACATCTGCTTTTGATACTCGTTCTGATTCTTCGACCTCATTGTTTGCTTTTTCAATTGCAACCTCTATTTTATGACGGTCATATTCAACGGTTGTTCCGTCTCTTTTAATAACTAACATTTAACACAACTCCTTTTAATCTTTTGAGCGATTTCTATTATACAACAAATGAATTTAAAAAAAAGTTGCAAAAGCAACAAAAATATGCTATAATACAAAATATAGGGACCACTGAAATATTTAAACACAAGATATCGAGGTGTTAATAAATGCAAAATTCGGCTTTATTTAGCGGTTTTGACGCCACAGATCGACAAAAAATGATAAAATGTCTGGGCATAAAATTCAAAAAATGTAACACAAATGAAACAATAATGTCATATAACGACAAGCGTGAATATATTTATGTTCTGCTTCACGGCACAGCAGAACTTGCAAGCTATGACTATGACGGTAACAAGTCTATTTTAGAGCGTTTTTCTAAGGATTCTGTATTTGGAGAGTTATTCTTTCATTCATCGGGAACAGACGAAGTTATAGTTACCGCACTAGAAGAATGTGAAGTTTTATTGTTTAAATATAATAATGCCATATCTCAATGTGCAAAAGCGTGCAAATTTCACGCCAAATTTATAGATAACCTCTTTATGATGATTTCAAAAAAACTCATATATCAATCACAACATATAGAGGTTCTCTCAAAACGAACGATACGCGAAAAGTTGCTTGCCTTTTTTGAAATTCAGGCAAAGGAAAACGGCTCTTTTTTCTTCTCTCTTCCGTTTTCGTTGTCCTCGTTAGCAGATTTCCTAAGCGTCGACCGATGTGCAATGCAAAGAGAAATTAAGCGGTTAAACGACGAAGGAATATTGATTTCAAAGAGGCGAAAAATTACTTTGATAAAAAAATAAAACACTCCGTTTAAAACGGAGTGTTTTTCTTAATTTAAATTAACCTAAAATTGATAATTCTGTTTCTTTATCAAAGAGGTGAATTCTGTTCATATCAAAAGCAACCTTGATTTTGTCGCCAACTTTTGCTGTTGAACGAGGATCAACCTTTGCAACAAATGAAGAACCCTCAATTGTTAAGTAAAGAAGTGTTTCTGAACCCATAAGTTCTGTAACTTCCACATCAGCTTCAACAATACTGTCGGGTGATGATGCTAAGTAAACTTCTTCATCATGGATACATTCAGCTCTTATACCTAATGTAACTGTCTTTCCGATGTAATCACCATCAACCAACTTCGCTGCTCTGCCTTCAGGAATTTTAACAGAAGAATTTCCAAATACAAAATAGATTCCGTCTTCCTTCTTTTCAATTACGCCATCAACAAAGTCCATTGTGGGGCTACCGATAAATCCGCCAACAAACATGTTAACAGGATGATCGTAAAGTCTCTGAGGATTATCAATCTGCTGAATTATACCATCCTTCATAACAACAATACGGGTACCCATTGTCATAGCTTCTACCTGGTCATGTGTTACATAGATAAATGTTGTCTGCAATTTGTTATGTAACTTACTGATTTCTGTTCTCATCTGACCACGAAGCTTAGCATCAAGGTTAGATAAAGGTTCATCCATCAAGAATACTTTAGGATGACGAACGATGGCACGGCCTAAAGCAACACGCTGACGCTGACCGCCGGACAATGCTTTAGGTTTTCTGTCTAAGAGATGCTCGATATCTAAGATTCTTGCAGCTTCTGTAACCTTTTCCTTAATTTCTGCCTTAGGAACCTTACGGAGCTTAAGACCAAAAGCCATGTTATCAAATACTGTCATATGGGGATAAAGAGCATAGTTCTGGAAAACCATAGCAATATCTCTTTCTTTTGGGGGAGTGTCATTAACGATTTTATCGCCAATCCATACTTCACCCTCCGAGATTTCTTCCAAACCTGCAATCATTCTAAGTGTTGTGGATTTACCACAGCCTGAAGGACCTACAAGTACGATAAACTCTTTATCTTCGATATCTAAGTTAAAATCACTAACAGCTGTAACGCCGCCGGGATATCTTTTGTAAACACCATTAAGTTTAAGTTCTGCCATTTTTTGTTACCTCCAAATATTAAATCGGTTTTCTTACCAACATAAGACATTATAACATAAAGGTTTCTCAATTGTTAGGTTATTTTTTAACAAAAAATATTTTTTTATTTTGTAAGGTTTTCACAAAATATATTTTTTATTTTAAAATATAGAGATTTAGCATTCCGTAAACCATTTTTGCGGCTTCTTGTCTGGTTGCATTTTTGTTGGGGTTAAAGTTTCCTTGATCGTCTCCAGAAATAATAGTTCCGGAGATTGCCGCAACATGTTCTTTTGCGTAGTCAGCAATTTTGTCATTGTCATTAAAGTTTGCATTTCCCGAAAGCGTTATTCCGTTTGCAACCAAAACGCTATTTATAATCTTTGCCATATCCTGCCTTTTAATATATGCTCCGGTACCGAATTTGCCGTCTCCAATTCCTCCGATTATTCCGCACTTTTTAGCACTTGCTACATATTTATAGTACCATGAGCCTTTTAGAACATCGGTAAAGTCTGTTGTGGCAGTATCGTCTGTTAATCCAAATAATTCAACAACAAGCTTTACAAATTCTTCACGCGTTATCGCCGCATCAGGCATAAATTCACATTCTGACTTGCCGTTTATGATGCCTCGCGCGTATAATGCCGCAATATATGATTTTCCCCAACCATTTGCATCAACAAAGGGGTAAGCAGCAGTCCTGATTACATACACTGTATTTGGCATAACTTCTGCTTTTATGCCGTTTTCTGTAGGCAGTGAGTATTTAACGGGCGATAATATACTTGCACCAACCAATCTGTAAATCATCGGATTGGGTGATTTTACTAAAATATCTATAACATCAGGAATGTTTTCTTTGGTTTTTATTACAACTGAACCTTCAAAGACAGCGGAAGCCACGCCTGACATGCTCTTTATGACTGTGTAGTGTTCTGTTTGGTAAGTATTTGTAACAGGCGGAACTGTTCCTTCGCCTATAATTTTAGACACGCCCAGAGTTTCTAATGCTTTTGCCGTAAAAAGTCTTTCTGTTTCAGGTATCCAGTTAAGGAAATTTACCATTCCTTCAGCTACCTTATACGCTGTGACCGTTTTTCCTTCCGAATTTTTGTAACCGCTCCATATAGAATCAAACTCGTTTTCAAATACAGAGTTTATATTTTTTACTGCAAAAACGCCTGCATCATATGTCATAAGTGCGCCGCCATTTACCTCAGGAATAATTTTGAGAGCATTAGCAACAACAGCCTCTGTATAGCCGTCTTCTGTCATTACTTTTTTTGCCGCAGGCGACTGGTCATATAAAACATTTACCATTTTCTCAATTCCGACTTTTGTTGCCAAAGTTATATCTGTCGGTATCTTGTTCTGAAGAATATCAGCATACTTAAGCCTGATTCCCGTATCCTGCTTGATACACCTCATGCTTTTAAACAGGCGAATCATAGCATCTTTTTGGTTATCAGAAAATTTTGTTTCAAGCATTGATTCAAATATTCCCGAATTAACATTATCAATGCCTGCCTCAACACCTGCATCGGTGGTCAAAAAGGGTCTTATGAGCGAAATATACTGCGCACGCTCAGAAACTGTGTACTCTGCGAGCTTTTCAAAAAGTGAATTCGTTACACCCTTAGCAGATACATTAAGCGGTATAACACAAACTATAAGTGCCAAAATTATAGAAATTATTCTTTTCATACTTGCCTCCGGGTTAAAGGAAATCCGCAGCGTTGCTGCGGATTTCACAATGTCTTATTTTAATTTTCCAATCTCTTTATAGTAGTCAATCACGCCGTAAATTATTTTTGCAGCTTCAGCTCTTGTTACATTGTTTAAAGGCTTAAATGTGCCATCAGGATAACCGTTTACAATTCCCAATTCACTTGCGTGCGCAATAAAGCTCTGTGCATATCCGTGAATTTCATGGTCATCTTCATACGCTGTTCCTAGGCCTGCTTCTGTCATAGCCGCATATCTCATAACAACTGCAATGAGCTCCTGACGAAGAATTGTTTTGTTAGGCTTAAATTCATCATCATCATAACCTGTGTAGATGCCCATTTCAACCATTAAGTTGATAGCACCTCTGCCCCAGTCAGCGACTACATCATCATCTGCAAAGCCTGAATCTGCCTTTGCGTATTTTGCAGTTGCAGCCTTTTTCTCTAAAGCTAACGCACGAGTCATGATAACTGCGATCTCCTGTCTTGTTACACCGATATCAGGTTTGAAGTTTCCGTCATCATAACCTGTTAAGATGCCTCTTTTTGCTAAATCGTGAATTACATCTTCTGCCCAGTGACCTACTACATCAGGGAAAATAAGTTCTGGTGTAGGATCGTCAGGTTTTTGAGATGGTGCACCACCAGGAGAACCTGCTGATATTACAGGTCGAGTTGCTACTGCAAGACCAGGACCGTAAAGGTCAATATCAGAATGCTGTAAAACAACCTTCAAGTTACCTATATGTGGTATGAACGAATTGAAGAATTCAACAATACCGCAGATAATGTCGTAACCTTCCGCCGTAGTAGTAGGCAATGTGCTAACTGAAACACCGTTTACATTTGTTGCATCTATGTATGATGATAAGTTCATAGCGAAACTATCGCTGTATGTTGCAAGAGCGAAATCTCCATTTCCACTATCTGTCATCTTAAACTCGCCCTTGAATGCTGTTAAGAGTAATAAGAAGTTGTCAACATCTAATGTGTCGCTCTGATATGTGTGTTCTAAAAACTTGTTTTTCACATTTGTAGGAACATATGCGTCATAAATAGCATTTGCTGCTGTCTGCTGAGCAGGGGATAATGCAACTTTATTCATTACAATTTCTGTTGTAATTGTATCGCCTGCACCGCCAAATAAGTCTAATGATGCGGACCTCTTCGCAACAGGAACAGCCTTATACATGTTGAGTAAGAATATAAATGCGTCCTTTGTCGCCTGTGATTCGTTCTGTAGGTTTGTTATAAAATCTTTAAAACCTGCATCTGTGCTTGGAAGAACAACCTCTCCCTTAACAGCACTGATAATAGTATCAATACCGTTAGTGCCGTCAACCATATACGCCTTAAAGGTTCTCCAAACATGGATTCTTTCCATAGCGTTATTAGGCATTAATGCTTCGAGCTTTGTAAATAAGTTTGTCACATCTGAATTGCCAACATTTACAGCCATTACAGGACATATCGCCGTCAACATAACAATAACTGTAATAAGCATGCATAAGAACTTTTTCATATTTTCCACTCCTTAAATATATGTAATTAATTTTATTCTTCTAACAGATTTATATATTTTGCATAGTAGCTTTTAATCTGGTCTTTTTGCTCCTGAGATAATTTTTTTCGCATAAGATCTAAAGCTAAAGATAATTTCTCATTAGTAACTCCGCCTACAGCGTAAGACACAAGAGTCTGATAATCTTCTTTGGATAAATTCTTTGCCAAGATTGATAGAACTGCTATTTTATCAGCTACAGAAACTTTAGACTCAAGCTGATTTATTTTATCCTCGTCCAATACAATATCTATGGTTTTGCCATTTACTACGGTGTTGTTTTCATCAACAACAGGCATTGATACTATTTCGCCTTTCATCGTTTCCCCTACAGTTTTTGAAACCTTTGTAAAAACTTTATCCAGCAAAAAGTACGAGCCTGTACCTAATACAATAACAAACAATAAGACAACTATTAAAATTGTCCGAAGTTTCTTTTTCATTTTTTTAAATAACCTTCCGATTATTGTGCTCTTAAATACACTATTTCATATTAATTATAACTCTAAACAACTAAAAAGTCAAGCAGTCTATTATTAATGGTTTTGATTTGTATTATAAAAATTCGGAGCAGGTTTCCCTACTCCGATTTGGAGCTGATGAGCGGACTTGCTCGCCTGCGGGCGATGCGGTGGTCGGCTCTGACTGCCACTGGCAGTCATTCACTACCGACCCTTCAAGTCCACTCGACATGGAACAAAGCAAAAAACACAGACCGCCCAAAAGGGCGCTCTGTGTTTTTGGAGCTGATGAGCGGACTTGAACCGCCGACCTACGCCTTACCAAGGCGTTGCGCTACCAACTGTGCCACATCAGCAAATATTAACTTTGTCCTTGACTATTTTATCATAAAGCTTTTTACTTGTAAAGACATTTTTAAAAAAGAAAGAATATTTTTATTGCAGGATTAAAAAAAGGACAAAACATTTTATTGTTTTGTCCTTTTGTCTTTTCTCTTATTATAATTTCTCGGGGTATAGCCCGTCTGCTATAAGCTTTTTAATTGACTCAATTACTACTGGCGCATCTTCTTTATATGTTACACCAAACCACTTATCATTCGTAGGAAGAACCTTAACTGTTGCTTTGCCATCCTTTATTAGTTCATCTACTATTGTAGGAAGTAAGTATTCTGCTTTTAGATCTCCTTCTTTTACAGTCCCTAAAAATTCTATAAAACCTTCCTCTAGGC
>JAZSQN010000164.1:0-4133 GCA_045537995.1 Congzhengia sp.
CGAGAGAATATTCTCTTGCCACCAAAACTCCTCCTTTCTTAAATACTAAGTAGTATTTTATCAAATAGTTAGATAATTTCTAAATTTAAGCGGTAAAAAATTACCATCTGTAATGAGCAAAAGCCTTGTTAGCTTCAGCCATTTTATGAGTATCTTCTTTCTTCTTAACAGAAGCATCCGCATTGTTTACTGCATCTAAAATTTCAGCAGCAAGTCTTTCTCTCATGGTTCTCTCACCACGAGCGCGGCTGTAAGTTGTGAGCCAACGAAGACCTAATGTCTGTCTTCTTTCAGGGCGAACTTCGATCGGAACCTGATATGTTGCACCGCCTACTCGTCTTGCTTTTACTTCTAAGACAGGCATAATGTTTGCCATTGCCTCATTAAATACTTCTAAAGGTTCTTTACCTGTCTTTTCTTTAATGATATCAAATGCACCGTACACTATTTTCTGTGCGGTACCTTTTTTACCATCGAGCATGATGTTGTTTACTAATCTTGTAACAACTGTGCTGTTGTAAACCGGGTCAGCCAATACTTCTCTTTTAGCTATAAAACTTCTTCTTGGCACCTTTCTTCCCTCCTTCATTATTTTTCGTTAAAATGAAATCACAGGTACTCGATGTTTCCATCGTCGTGCAGTACTGTATATGACAGAAATTATTCTTGTTTCTACGCGTACCGACACCTATTGTGATTTTAGCGCTGGCTTATTTTTTCTTAGCCTTTTTAGCGCCGTACTTGGATCTTGACTGGTTACGATTAGCAACACCTGCGGTATCTAATGAACCACGAATGATATGATATCTTACACCAGGTAAATCCTTTACTCTTCCGCCTCTTATTAAAACAACGCTATGTTCCTGTAAGTTATGACCTTCACCGGGAATGTACGCAGAGACTTCGATACCGTTTGTAAGACGAACTCTGGCCATTTTACGAAGAGCTGAGTTAGGCTTTTTAGGTGTCATTGTTTTAACAGATGTGCATACGCCTCTTTTCTGAGGTGAGTTAGCATCGGTAGTCTTCTTCTTTAAGGTGTTCAAGCTCTTTAAAAGAGCAGGAGCTGTTGCCTTTCTTACAGAAGTTTCTCTACCTTTTCTCACAAGCTGGTTAAACGTAGGCATGAAATAATTTCCTCCTTTCAAAAATGATTATATATTTATAATGATAAATATAAGCTATAATAATTCTACCGCAACTGCTGCAGAAACACTGATTCCAAAGGCTTTTCCAAGCTTTGCTTTTGTTTCGGCATATTGTACGGGAACGCCCTTTTCTTTACAGAGCGCTTCAAAAGGCAGGCGAACATGTTCGTCTGCATCAAGTGCAATATATGCACATTTGGCAAGTCCCTTTTTGACTGCCTCTGTAGATTGCTTCAACCCTACATATGTTCGGGCTGCCTGCAAATCTGGTTGCATGGTTTGCTCTTCCTTTCTTTTTTAAGTCAAAGCGTTAAGCCGACAACACCAACTTACATTGTAACACAGCAAATTGGCGTTGTCAACATAATTTTTTGAGTGGTTTTGCCTGCTATTCTACATCAGGAATAACATTTGAACCGATATAGTCTGCGTTTCTTGCAACGAAATCATCACCGATGTTTTCTACTTCTCTTACAGGAGCATTTTTTTCTATTCTTGTGTGCTGGTACTTTGTCATACCTGTTCCTGCAGGAATAAGCTTACCAATGATAACATTCTCTTTAAGACCAACAAGCGGGTCAATCTTACCTTTTGTCGCTGCCTCTGTCAACACTCTTGTTGTTTCCTGGAAGGACGCTGCCGACAAGAATGAGTCTGTGGTAAGAGCTGCTTTTGTGATACCAAGAATTACTCTTGTGCATGTAGCACATTCTTTACCTTCTGCCTCTAACTGTTCATTTGTTGAGATAAACTCATTTATATCAACCATTGCCCCTGATAAGAAGCGTGAATCACCGGGTTCTTCGATTCTTACTCTTCTTAACATCTGGCGTACAATAACCTCGATATGCCTGTCGTTGATATCAACACCCTGCAGACGGTATACACGCTGTACCTCTTTTATTAAGTACTGCTGAACAGATGTAACATCTTTAATTCTTAATATATCGTGGGGGTTAATTGAACCTTCGGTGAGTTCGTCACCTACTGAAAGAACATCGCCCTCTGATACTTTAATTCTTGAACCGTAAGGAATAAGGTATGTTTTAGCTTCTTTTGTTTCATCGTTTGTTACAACAACTTCACGCTTTTTCTTATTCTCTACGATAGAAACTCTACCTGCAATCTCGGTTAAGATTGCCAAGCCCTTAGGCTTTCTTGCTTCAAACAATTCTTCAACACGGGGAAGACCCTGTGTAATATCGTCACCCGCAACACCACCGGTGTGGAAGGTTCTCATGGTTAACTGTGTACCAGGTTCACCGATTGACTGAGCAGCAATAATACCAACGGCTTCGCCTTCGGGAACTAAATCGCCGCCTGCAAGGTTTGAACCGTAACATTTAGCACAGATACCAACCTTTGCACGACATGTAAGAACTGAACGAATTTTAACTTTCTTAATTCCAGCGTTTTCGATTTTCTTAGCGAGATTTTCGTCGATAAGAACATCGGGTGTAGCGAGAACTTCACCTGTTTCTGGATGAATGATGTTTTCAACAGGGAATCTGCCTGAAAGTCTGTCTGCCAAACTTTCGATAACTTCTTTTCCTTCTGTGATGGCTGAAACTTCGATGCCGTTATCAACTCCGCAATCATGTTCACGGATAATAACATCCTGAGATACATCAACAAGTCTTCTTGTCAAATAACCTGAGTCAGCTGTACGAAGCGCTGTATCGGCAAGACCTTTTCTTGCACCGTGAGAAGATACGAAATACTCAATGACATTAAGACCTTCACGGAAGTTAGCCTTAATGGGAATCTCGATAACCTTACCGGATGTATCGTTCATAAGACCACGCATACCTGCAAGCTGACGAATCTGGTTCTTACTACCACGAGCTCCGGAATCAGCCATCATGAAGATAGGATTGTACTGATCAAGATTTTCCATTAATGCATCTGTAACATTGTCTATTGTTTTGGTCCATGTATCAATTACTAACTGATAGCGTTCCTCATCCGAGATAAGACCACGATTAAACTGTTTTGTAATTTTATCAACTTTTTCTTCGGCTTCTTTTAAGAGTTCTTTTTTCTTTTCAGGAACCTCAATATCAGAAACTGATACAGTAATAGCTCCCTTTGTAGAATACTTAAAGCCCATAGCCTTGATAGCATCTAAAACGATTGATGTTTCTGTTAATCCGTGAGCCTGAATACATTTATCAATGATTTGTCCCAACTGCTTTTTGCCACAGAGGAAGTCAACTTCCAAAGCAAATTTGTTTTCAGGATTGCTTCTGTCAACAAAACCTAAATCCTGTGGAACATTTTCGTTAAATATAAGTCTTCCCACTGTTGTTCTTATTATACCGCTTTCGCCATCAGCAGCAGTTACTCTTACTTTGATAGGTGCATGAAGACCTACTATACCGTTGGTATAGGCGAGGTTTGCTTCGTTTACTGATGCAAATATTTTTCCTTCGCCTTCTTCGCCTGCAAAACAACCTTCTTCTGTGTAGGTTGCTGCACGCTTGCCATTTGCTTCAAGCTCTTCATTCTCAGAAAGCAAGCTCTTGCCGTTTGCGTTGCAGTAATAATTTACTACCTGACCAGCGACAAAAATTTCTGAATCGCCAGGATCTACGATTTTAACTTCTTTAGGTTTAACAAGTGTTAAATAGTAGCTTTTTAATATTATGTTTTGTGTAGGAACAGTAACAGGACGACCGTCCTGAGGTTTAAGTAAGTTATTAGCTGATAACATCAAGAAGCGTGCTTCTGCCTGTGCTTCGGGTGATAACGGAACATGCACTGCCATCTGGTCACCGTCAAAGTCGGCATTATAAGCTGTACATACTAACGGATGGAGTTTTAAAGCTCTACCTTCAACCAAAATAGGCTCGAACGCCTGAATACCAAGTCTGTGAAGTGTAGGTGCACGGTTTAATAACACCGGATGGTCTTTTATAACTTCATCTAAAACATCCCATACTTCAGGTCTTAACCTTTCTACCATACGCTTTGCACTCTTTATGT
>JAZSQN010000067.1:0-6066 GCA_045537995.1 Congzhengia sp.
TGTACAAAAGGATTGTCTTCCTAAGACCGCCTTGGCCTCCGACTTACATTCAATTCTCTTTTTGTTTATTGGATGGTCGCGTAAGAGCTCGTAGCTTTTTTTCATAATTTCTAAAAGCTTATCAGCGCCTTCGCCACAAGGAAGATGGTCAAGTCGGATCGTAGCCATGTCGTTCTGTGAGCCAAGGAGTTGTACAAAAGGATTGTCTTCCTAAGACCGCTTGGCCTCCGACTTATCAGATAAAAAAATCACAGACCATCTTCCTTGTGGCGAAGGCGCTGATAAGCTTTTAGAAATTATGAAAAAAAGCTACGAGCTCTTACGCGACCATCCAATAAATAAAAAGAGAATTGAATGTGGCAAAAATCCCGCAAACTCATTATGGGTTTGGGGCGAAGGTACAAAGCCTATGCTCTCGTCTTTCTCTGAAAAATACGGTTTATCCGGTGCTATGATTTCTGCAGTTGACCTTTTAAAAGGTATTGGTAGAGGCACCAAAATGAAGGTAATAGAAGTTGAAGGTGCAACGGGAAATATAGATACAAATTTCGATGGAAAAGCTCAGGCTGCAATCAATGCCTTTATTAACGGCTCAGATTTTGTATACATACATATGGAAGCACCTGACGAGTGCGGCCACCACGGTGATACAAGCGGAAAAATCCGTTCTATAGAGTTAATCGACGCAAAAGTGATTAAACCTGTGGTGGATTATTTAAAATCAACAGGCGAGGATTTTAGAGTGTTAATTACGCCTGATCATCCAACTCCCATATCTTTAAAAACACATGTAAGAGATGCAGTTCCTTTTGTAATTTACGACAGCAGAAATAACTCTGGTTTAAACCTTGACTATACAGAAGAAAATGCAAAAGATACCGGAATTTACATTGAACCCGGTTATAAATTAATGGAAAAATTCTTAGAAAAAAGAAGCTGAGGTAAAACCTCAGCTTCTTTTTAAAAATAAGATATATTTACTGTTTTTCCCATCTCTTTTAGACAATTACAAAGCTCTGACACAAGCTGCATCTTTATATTAAACCCTATTGGAAGATTAGGGTTTTGATGAGCCGGATTTATTGCTCTTCCTACATAAAAATTAACATCTGTTGACTCATCAAAAAGCATTCTCGCTATTTTTGATGCCCCATCTTCACCAGTATGCCATTTTTTAAAAAGCATATTCTCGCCATTATAATCTTTTGCATATTCTAACACTTTATTTATCGTAAGTACACCCTCAGTCACTAAATCAACACCGTCAATTTTTGCAGTAGGCGGAACCTCATTATCTAAATAATCTATAGTGGTGATAAGTTCCTTACCTAAAAATTCGGCAGTAAGAGTACTGGTTGTTCCTCCGGAAACAATATGATATCCATGTTTTGCAAAGAAAAGCGTCATCATCTTATTTAAATCATCAGGCTTTTCAGGCGGACCAAACAACAAATTTACAACTGAACGCTTTCTTATTCTTACTGCTGCAACTGTTGTATCATCTCCCGGTTTTTGCATATATAGGTCATCACATGCATCAACAATCGACGTTGCAACCATCTGTGCGGAGTTCTTACAGTCATAATTGTTTTCCATAAATGATACAATCTCAGGACGCTGCCAACCAAAATTCATCGTTTCGCCAACACCTGCATAAATAGCGCCATCGCTCATTAAAATAAACACATCGTCCTCAGACAGCTTTACAACTGATTCTGTAATATTTTTACCGGCAATTGTGTGTGTTTCACTGGGGTAATCATAATTCTTTCCGTTACGAAGCATTATTACTTTCGGGTTATCATATTGAATTATATGAGCTTCGTCATTGTTAGTAATTTTAATGATTGTAAATGTTGCATATGCCACGCCTCTCGTTTTACACACAGGCAAGGTTTCAATAACAGTGCTGACACAATCCTCTATCGTCATTTTTGCTGCCATCATAGTACAGATAATTCTGCTTGTCAGCGTTGACAAAATATTAGCTTTAACACCGCTGCCTAAACCGTCTGCCAAAACAACTATGGTATCATCATTATCTCTTATAATCTGTACCATATCGCCGCATAGCTCTTCTCCATGCTTTATAATACTTTTATAAGCCGCATCAACACACAAGTCATTCATCACTCAATGTCTCCTTTAACTTCGTAAGTGCAATTTTCGTCTCTGCGGTTGTTTCACCTAATAATGATGCAATTTCCTGTACAATTCTCATCTGCTTTTCTATTACCTTGTCGGTAATTTCAACTGCAGCTTCTCCCTGTGCAGTTCTTCTTTGTTTTACTTCCTCTTCTTCACTTATATCTTTCATCATTATCATTATGATATGAAACTCTTTATCATAGATTATTGTTTCTTCAACATACTTTGCATACTCAGCCAGATATTTTCTGTTTCCGTACACATTTACACCCGTTGTCTTTGTATGAATATAATCCGTAGGGTCTAATAATCTTACAACAGGATTTCCTATAAGTTCCGCACTGTTCGGAAGATTAAAAATCTTTTTTGCAGCCCCGTTTAATAAAGATATGTTGAAATGTTCATCCAATACTAAAATACCATTTGGTGTGTTTTTAATTATAGTATCAGAAAAGCTTTCTGACTTTTCTTTTATGTAAGGAAGGCACATCGAAATATCTGCTTTACCCAAAATTACAGCAATTGCTTTTTCTCTGCATGTATTGTACCCGCACGAACCACAATTCAAATGCTTTTCGGGACTTGTTTTTCCCATTTTGTACAAAATTTCCTCTATTGCAGCATTTCCGGGCATTTCGGTCTTCTTGCCTTCGAACACAAAGTTTCTGTCTAAATTGACACCTTCTTTATTAATCTCATAATGTCTTTTAGGAACATCTTTATGCACAGCAACATTGCACGCCAACGGATTATGGAGATGCTTTTTCATTAAAGGTCCCTCTGTACAGCTTCCGCTGCAAGATGACATTTCAATAAAGCAATTTTCTAATTTTCCATTTTCTATTTCACTCAACGCCTCGATACACTTTTGATGACCGTCTATAACAAGATAATTAAAATCGCTTTCCTTTTCCATCGTAGCAAGGACCCCGCCCGATGTAGGAAATAAGTTTGTCAGGCATTTTGAAGATGCTTTCTTTGTTTTTGTAATCTCTACACCAGAGTCTTTTAATATTTCATCAAATTCCTCAAATGTAAGCGCTACATCAATTACGCCCGGATATTTTTGTATTTCATCTTTTTTAGAAATGCAAGGTCCAACAAAAACGACTATCGAATCAGGATTATCCCTTTTAATCATTTTTCCGTGCGCAATCATAGGTGTTACCACATCAGCCAGATATTTTATGGCATTAGGAAAATGCTTTTCAATCAAAAGATTTACACTGTGACAACAACTGGATATTATAACATTTTGTTTTCTTTCACGAATTAAACGCTCATACTCGCATTTTACAACAAACGCACCTTTTGCAGTTTCCTCACATGAATGAAATCCCGCTTTTTTCGCTGCAGCCTCTATATCGCTTATTGTAAAACCACGATACCACGCAGCATAAGAAGGCGCCAAACTTATTATAACCTTTCTTTCGTTCTTAATATATTCTATTACCCTGTCTTTATCATTTCTTATCTGTTTTGCATTTTGAGGACAAATTACATAACATTCTCCGCATAAAATGCACTCATCACGAATTATATGTGCTTGCTCATCAGTCATGCGAAGCGCCTTTATCGGACAATTTCTTATACATTTATAACAGTTTTTACAGTTAGATTTTGCCGTACGCAAACAATGCTCCATAAATTTACCCTCTTTCTTTTTCAAACTATGCAGTTTACAACATAATTAACATTTATTTAAATGCGGTAAAATTTCATCCTCAAAAAATTCATTAACATTTTCAGGTTTGACAGAATATGTTTTTTCTCCTATAGTTACACTCACACCGTTTACACAATTTCTCATACAAAAAGCACCACAAAGTTCTACTTCATGGCTTTTATCATTTTCGCTTAATAAAGATTGTAATTTTTCTATAATTTCTCTTGACCCCTTTAAATGACAGGAACTGCCTATACAAATTGTTACTTTCATATACATACTCCCTATTATTTTTACAACAACATTAAGCTTTTTTATTCTTCTTTATTTTATCGCGAAGGTGATTTGAAAGAACAGCTAAAGATGATGCCATATTTTCATTCTGCACCAAAATCTCCTCAGGCGCCTTTAAATGCGCGGGTGAAAAATTCCATATTCCCATTATGCCGCTCTTTACCATCATATCGCATACATCTTGTGCTTCTGTGTTGGGGACTGTAATAATACCTATTTTTATCTGTAGCCTGAAACATATCTCTGCCAGTTTTGAAATGTGAAATACTTTAATATTATCAATAACATCAGCTCTTGTATCAAATGCCGCTACAATGTTTATACCGTAGTTTTCAAAACCTTTGTAGCTCATAAGGGCTTTTCCAAGATTTCCTACGCCTACTAAAACCGCATCAGTACTGTTTTCATAACCTAAAAAATCGGAAATTCCGCAAATTAAATCACTCAACAAAAATCCTCGCTTGGGAATTCCTGAAGTTTTGCAAACAGCCGCTAAATCCTTTCTGACCTGAACATCGTTAAGATCAAGTGCCATAGCTACTGCCGCTGACGATATATATTCTGTTTCTCCCTCGATACTCTTTAAATACGACATGTACAGAGGAAGCCTTTTTAAAGCTTGCTTCGAAAGGTTTTTATATTCGCTCATTAATTTTTTCCCCTCTTCCTTCGTCTTTATTTAATTATACTATATTTATAGTCAAATATCAACAAAAAAATCTCCCGCAAATTACGGGAGATTTTACAAGTATCATATTTTAGAACATGCCGCCGCCCATGCCGCCGCCCATTGCCGGGCCTGCCGGTGCATCCGCCTCAGGCTTATCTGCAACAAGGCTTTCTGTTGTAAGAACCATAGCCGCAACGCTCGCTGCATTCTGAAGTGCTGAGCGTGTAACTTTTGCAGGGTCAACAATACCTGCTTTTACCATATCAACATATTCTTCTGTCAACGCATTAAAGCCAATGGCATCGTCACTTTCTCTTACCTTTTCAACAATAACAGAACCTTCTAGTCCTGCATTTTTTGCAATTTGTTTTACAGGCTCGTCTAATGCCTTTAACACTATCTGTACACCTGTCTTTTCATCGCCACTCATTGTATCTAAAAGCTTTTTAACCGCCTTTGTAGCATTGATGTATGTTGTACCGCCGCCAGGAACAATACCTTCTTCAACTGCAGCCTTCGTCGCAGCTAATGCATCTTCTATACGAAGTTTCATTTCCTTCATTTCTGTTTCTGTTGCAGCACCAACCTTAATTACTGCTACACCGCCTGCCATTTTCGCCAAGCGTTCCTGAAGCTTTTCTTTATCAAATTCAGATGTTGCTTCTTCAATTAAAGCTTTAATTTGTGCAACTCTTCCCTTTATTGCTTCAGGGTCTCCTGCACCGTCTATAATAATCGTGTTTTCCTTCTGAATTTTTACCTGACGGGCACGGCCTAGCTGTGAAATCTCTGTTTCCTTAATATCTAAGCCTAATTCCTCTGTGATTACCTCGCCGCCTGTTAAAGTTGCAATATCCTTTAACATTTCTTTTCTTCTTTCACCAAAACCAGGTGCTTTTACTGCAACACATGTAAATGTACCACGAAGTTTGTTAACTAAAAGTGTAGCTAAAGCTTCACCCTCAACATCTTCAGCTATAATAACAAGCTTTTTACCCTGATTTACAATCTGCTCCAAAATCGGAAGAATATCTGCAATATTTGATATTTTTTTATCTGTAATCAAAATATATGCATCGTCAAATACGCACTCCATTTTGTCTGTGTCTGTAACCATGTATGCAGATAGGTAACCTCTGTCAAATTGCATACCTTCTACGATTTCCAAATCAGTACCCATTGTTTTGGATTCTTCTACGGTAATAACGCCGTCATTGGTTACTTTGTCCATAGCATCTGCAATTAAAGCACCAACCAACTCATCATTTGCAGAAATAGTAGCAACTCT
>JAZSQN010000074.1:0-9655 GCA_045537995.1 Congzhengia sp.
GGTTTTCTGTTCTTTAAGTGGTCAGCCGCATCCTTTGCTTCATCGAAATTCAAGAACTGAATTACTACAACCTTAGAGGGTGCACTGCCTGTACCTGCAATAGAAGAAACCTTTGCTTTTCTGCCTAAAGGCGCAGCAGGCTCGATTATTTCTTCAGCCTCTGCTTCTACTTCGTACATTTCTTCCTCTTCATCAGAAATTCCAATCCATTTAAGCATCTTGTTCATTGTGTTCATTTTTTACATCCTTTCAAATTATAACATTCTTAAATATTTTTTATGTAAATGGGTTTATGCGCTTAGTTAAATAATGCACTGCCTACACGAACAAGTGTTGCACCTTCAGCTATAGCCTCACGGTAATCTCCACTCATACCCATAGACAAATGCTTCATTTCGATATTTTCATATTTCCTTTCAGAAATATCAAGCGAAAGCTTTTTAAGCTCGTAAAAATATCTTCTGCACTCATCTGGCGCAGCAGTAAGAGGAGCCATTGTCATAAGACCTACGGTATGTATGTTTTTTAACTTAGAAACTTCTTCTGCCAACATAAAGCTCTCATGCGGCGTAATGCCAAATTTGCTCTCTTCTCCTGAAACATTTACCTGAAGTAAGATGTTTGCTATTTTGCCTGCTTCTCCAAATTTTTTATCAATTTCTGCTGCAAGCTTCATGCTATCAACAGAATGAATCAAAGAAACCTTATCTGTTATGTATTTTACTTTATTTGTTTGCAAATGACCTATTAAGTGCCACTCAGGAGCATTTTTTAAAATCTCATATTTTTCAAGCAGGCTCTGTACACGGTTTTCACCCAAAGTCAAAATTCCTGCATCCATTACCTCTTTCGCCTCTTGTGCTGTCACAGTTTTTGTTACTGCAACCAAAGTTATTTCTTCAGGATTTCTGTTTGCCTTTATTGCCGCTTCTTCTATATTTTCCAAAACTCTTTTTACATTATCTTTTATCACACTTATCATTCCTTCTACTGTGATACAATTACTTTGCCATTATAATAGTCAGGCGCAGATACCACAACCTCGTCATACGATTTTATCGAAGTATTCTTATCCAACGACTCAACTATTGCTTCTTCCTCATTGCTGTACACAATATTTACCGGAATAAATTTCATGACAGCTCCTCTTTTAATATATAAGCCAACAGCATTTTCAACAGTGTGTAAATGTTCTATTTTTACCTTATAACCGCTGACGCTTTTCTTTACAAAGTCAACATTTACAACTCGTTTTGACATAAGTCCTTCTACATAATTATCGCATTTAACCACAACAGTACGAATCTTTTCCTCGTCAGGCTCTGACACATATACAACATCCGCGCTTATATTGCTGGAAGAAAAGTCAGAAAATCTTATAGTTGCACTGTCGCCCTCTTTTATATCATGTCCGAGTTCTTCTCCTAAATTTACAGCCAGATAATACGAAAAATTGTCTACGATTTTGTATGTATATGTTTTTTCCTCATCGTCAATAATGTTTCCATTTTTTCCCTTTTTAATTATTTCGTCTACCTTTTCAGGTGAAAGAGTATTGTAATTATCAGGTGTTAACTCTTCCTCAAAACCGTCTCTTCCCTCAATATATATTCCTGCCATATTAGCAGCAACTACATTTTCTGTCCTTCCCAATTCCTTTTCAATCTCTGCTTTGCGGGACTGAAGATTCACTAAGGTTTCTTTAATTGTAGTTACCGTATCGCCTTTAGCATGCGCTTTTTGAGTAGCAATCGCATCAATTTTATATTTATACTCAGAAAGTGACTCAAAGTTATTTTTTAAAGTAAATCCTATGATGTCGTCTATGTATCCTGAAAGTTCATTTTCCATCTGCACTGTATCACTTACAAAAGTATCATTTCCGGAGTTGCTTTTTTGTATAGCGTTGATTTTTTTGTTTATATCAGAAAGCTCAATTTTTAAACCTTCATCTTCTGTATCGCTGTAATGCATTGCCAAAATTTCTTTATTGGAGACTCTGTCGCCGTCATTGACATAAATCTCAGTAGCTCCGGTTATTGAAACAGTATTTACATTTTCTTTTTTAATCAAAACACCTTGTGTTGCACTTACCTCTTGTATTTCGCCAACCTGAAGAAGTTCTAGACCTATACGGGACTGATATACACCTCTCACTGCGTAAACAGTAACAAGAACAATAAATAACACTACAGGTATAATCCATTTGCTCTTCATATTTTTTCCTCTGATTTAAAATCGCAATTTCACATATTTATATCAATTCTATTTAATAATACCATACTTTTCACCTTTTTGCAATGTGAAATCATAAAAAAATATCATTTTTTTTGTAAAAAAAATCAAAAAAATTCATAGATTGTTAGTAGGTATTATTTTTAAGGGTGTGAATTTAATGCAAGTACCTGGAATTTCCAGATTTATTCAAATTATCGACAAGATAGAAACGGAGGAAGTAAGACCTCTTTTTAAAAAACAATATCCGCTAAAAAAACCACATGAAAACTTTAAAAAACAAAAAGATAAATCCAGACCTTAAGGTCTGGATTTATCTTTTTTATTATTTTTCTAACATTAAGAACTTAGGTACGCCATTTTCATATTCAGGCATTATTTCTCCCTCAATCAAAGGCTTAGCATATTCTATAAATTCTTGAGTCACATAATTTCCGTCTTTGTTTATGTAATTTTCAGGAACAACTTTTACTACATTTGCTATTTTATTTACATCTACTGCCTTATACTCAATTGTATAAGGATCATTTGATAATCTCTTAATGGTAATAACCACACTCGTTTTTCCGGATAACGCAGCCTCTACCGCTTTATAACCAAAATTGTACGCTTCATCGATATCCGTTTTACTTAATATGTGGCTCGCACATCTTTGTGGAGTATTAAGTTCGATACTTCTTACTTTTACACCGAATTTTTCTTTTAATAAGTTTCCTAAAATCTTCCCTGCACCACCAAGCTGTTTATGTCCAAACGCATCTGCAGTGAGGTCTGCTACCATGTCGCAAAGATATTTTCCATCTGCAGTTCGCACACCTTCTGAAACAACTACTAAAGCATGATTTTTTCTTTCAAGAACTTCCTTTACATCGTTATAGCATCTATCTATATCAAATTCTCTTTCAGGAAGGTATATAAGATCAGGACCTATACCACCTAAACCTGCTAACGCCGCTGAGCCTGCAAGCCATCCCGCATCTCTTCCCATTGTTTCAACCACTTCTATTGATCTTACAGAATACGCTGCAGCATCTGTTGCCACTTCTCTCACAGTTGCTGCAATAAACTTTGCTGCACTACCAAATCCCGGCGTATGGTCTGTTTCCGGAAGATCATTATCAACAGTCTTTGAAACTCCTACAAACCTTATATCTTTTTTATTCTCTTCTGCATATTTAGAAAGTTTTGCCACAGTATCCATAGAGTCATTGCCGCCTATGTAAAAGAAATAACCTATGTTATACTCTTCTAAAATCTTAAATATTTTATCGTATGTGTCGTTATCATCTTTGGGCAGCTTAAATCTGCATGTGCCAAGAAAAGAAGCAGGGGATTTTTTCAAAAGACTTAATTTTTCATCATTATTTCCAATCTCGTCAAGGCTGATTATGCTTTTTTCCATCATGCCCGCAATACCGTTAAGCATGCCGTAAACCTTGCCAACTTCTTTTGCATCAGTTCCCGCCTTTATTACTCCGGCTAAACTTGAGTTAATCGCCGCAGTAGGACCTCCTGATTGGCCAACGATTACATTCTTTAATGCACTCATGGTAACTCTCCTTATTTTAGTTATTTAAAACATCATATTAATTATATTATGTTTTATTGTAAAAATCAAGTGTCTTTGCCAAAAAAAGCCTGTATTTAATATGGATATCATATAAATTTAATATTATATTAATTTACATTAGTTAGACCGTATGATAAAATATAATGTAAGTTGAGGAGGTTTTATGATGGGAAAAGTTAATGTTTCACTATGTGAATATAAAAATTTTGGCAAATGCCTTAAAATTTCAAACGATTTAGTTAAGGTTATCGTCACTGTAGATATCGGCCCAAGAATTATAAACTACTCTTTTTTGGACGGAGAGAATGTGATGTTTGAGGACACAGAACGGGTTGTCAAAAAGGGTGGCGAACAGTTCGATGTGTTTGGCGGCGGAACTTGGTATTTATACGGTGGTCACCGACTTTGGACAAGCCCAGAGGGCGAACCAAAGAGCAAATATCCTGACAACAATCCTGTTCCATACGAAATTTTGGAAAACGGCGCAGTATTCTATCCAGAAGAACAAAAATGGAACCAATATAAATTTGAAATTGAAGTTTCACTTGATGAAAACTCCAGTAAAGTTACAGTCGTACACAAAGTAACGAACTGCGGCGCATGGGAAATTACACTTGCTCCGTGGGCAATAACTGTTTTGTCGGCAGGAGGCCTTGAAATTGTACCTCAACCAACAGTTGACACCCATCTTTTGCCAAACAGAATCATGGCTTTTTGGCCATACACAAAACTCACAGACGAACGAATTATCTGGGGAGATAAATACATAGGTCTTAAAAACGTCCCCGAAATTCAAAAAAACATAAAATTCGGTATTAACAGCGAACACGGTTTTGCAATGTATTTTAATCACGGAGATCTTTTTATAAAGAGATTCAACACAAAAAAAGATGGCAATTATCCTGACGGAGGTATGTCGTTTGAAACATATGCAGGTAGGATGTTCTTAGAAATGGAAAGTTTAGGTGAATTAACCAATTTAAAACCCCAAAAAACCGTTTCTCATACTGAATACTGGGAACTTTTTAAAGAGGCAGCACCTACCTCTTTTAACGAAGAAGAAATTGATGAGTTGGTGAAAAAATATGTTAAATAAAATTTTGGCAGCAACGACTAACTCGGGAAAAATACGAGAAATAAAGGAAATACTTTCTGATTTCGAAATCGTGTCACTAAAAGACTTAGAAATCAGTGTAGATGTAGAAGAGAACGGTACAACATTTTCAGAAAACGCTTACATAAAGGCATCTGAAATATCGAAGCTTTGCGATTTGCCTGTTTTGGCAGATGATTCCGGATTAGAAATTGATGCATTAGGCGGTCGTCCCGGAGTTTATTCTGCAAGATACGCAGGTGAAAATACCTCATATACCGAAAAAATAGCCAGACTTTCGCAAGAATTAAAAGATGTGCCAGCAAAAGAGCGTCATGCCCATTTTACATGTGCTGTCTGTTTGATTCTTCCTGACGGAAGAAAAATTGAAGCAGAAGGCGTTAGTTGTCCCGGAATCATCTTGGAAACTCCAAGGGGCGAAAACGGTTTTGGTTACGACCCTGCATTTTACTGTCCGGATTACAAAAAAACATTTTCTGAAATGACAATGGATGAAAAAAATGCAGTAAGTCATAGAAAAGCAGCACTCGTTGCACTATTAAATAAAATCAAAGGAGAATTGTTATGAGAAAAAAACTGTTTCTAATTTTACTTTCAGCTCTGGTTTTGTTTTCATTTTCTGCATGCAAAGCAAAAAAGACAACATCTGATGAACCATATGCTATAGATATTCCTGAAGCCGATCCGTTTTATCAGGAAATGAAGTCAAAAGAAACTATACGCCCTATAGCAGTTATGATAGATAATGATACAAATGCAGCTCGTCCGCAAATTGGTTTAGAAAATGCTTATATGGTTTACGAAATCGTTGTCGAAGGAAGGGCAACAAGATTTATGGCTCTTTTTAAAGATTTCGATTTAGAAAAAGTTGGACCAATCCGTTCATCAAGACATTATTTTTTAGACTATGCTTTAGAACATGATGCAATTTATGCTCATGCAGGCTGGAGCCCTAAAGCTGCAAAAGATATCTCTAACTTAGGGATAAATAATATAAACGGCGTTGCAGGCGACAGCGACATCTACTGGAGAGACAATACATACGATAAAACATGGCACAATCTCTACTCCTCTACCGTGAACTTTTCAGAAAGGGCAGATAAGAAAAATTATCGCAGAGATACCTCTTCTGCTATGTTAGACTATAATTTAACAGACCAAATTCCTGAAGGCGGAGCAGAAATTTCTTCATTATCAATTCCATACGCTAACTTTTATAAAGTCAGCTACACATATGACGAAACTTCTAAGCGTTTCATAAGATATGTGAACTCCAAAACTCACGACTCACAAACAGGCGAAGCCCTAAGTGCTAAAAATATTATCATGTATACCGTTAAAAATGTAAACCTTCCCGATACAGAAGACAAAGGAAGACAAGACCTTGAAAATATCGGTTCAGGAACAGGCTATTATTTTTCAGACGGAAAAGCAATAGAAATTAACTGGTCTAAATCCGAAAGATCAGCAAAAACTATATATACCTTAAAGGACGGAACTCCACTTAAACTTAATCCCGGAAATACTTTTGTTCAGATAGTACCCACTTATGTAGAAACTGAAATTATATACAAAACAACAGAAGAACCGCCTTTAAAACAATAAAAAAAGATCTGTAGCGTTATGCTACAGCTCTTTTTTATTGTTTATTTCTCTTATATGTAGGAACAAGCTTCTCTACCGTATCCTTTATCCTTTCGGTATCGTCATCTAGTGATGCTTTTTCCATCTCGCCAAGCATCTCAAAAAGTTCTTCCTTTCGGATATCTATTGGTTTCCCTATAAATATCTTGTCATGCTCTGTACTCTTTAAGCCCTCTTCATTCATTAAAAGCTCTTCATAAAGCTTTTCACCGGGACGAAGTCCACATATTTCAATCCTTATATCCTCGTTAGGTTTATATCCCGATAGTCTGATAAGATTCTTTGCAAGGTCGTAAATCCTTACAGGCTCACCCATATCAAGCACAAATATTTCTCCGCCTTTTGCATAACTCGCCGCCTGAAGTACCAACTGTGTTGCCTCAGGAATAGTCATGAAAAATCTTGTTATATCTTTGTGCGTTACGGTAACAGGTCCACCCTCTTTAATTTGTCTTTTAAACAAGGGGATGACACTTCCATTCGAACCTAAGACATTACCAAAACGAACAGCAACAAACTCTGTTTTGCTACTGGTTTGAGCACTTTGAACTATCATTTCACAAACGCGTTTTGTTGCACCCATTATGTTGGTTGGGTTAACTGCCTTGTCTGTAGAAATGAGAACAAATCTTTTAGCGCCGTACTTGTCCGCACAGCGAACAGCATTATATGTTCCAAAAACATTATTTTTAATAGCTTCGCCGGGATTATCCTCCATAAGAGGTACATGCTTATGTGCCGCAGCATGAAATACTATGTAAGGTTTATATTTTATAAATACCATTTCAAGTCTTTCTAAGTCTCTGACGGACGCAATCACTACATCTATCTTTTCTCTTCCGTATGCACGGTTTAATTCCATTTGAAGTTCGTATGCGTTGTTTTCATAAATATCTAAAATGACAAGTTTTTCCGGATTATAATGCATAATCTGGCGACACAGTTCTGAACCTATAGAACCGCCGCCTCCCGTCACTAAAATAACCTTGTTCTCAATGTAACATTTTATCTCACTGTTGTCTAAAGAAATCGGGTCGCGTGCAAGTAAATCCTCTATCTGCACATCTCTCACATGATTTTTAATGTCAGCGCCTGAAATAACCTGGTCAATACTGGGAAGTATTTTAGTCTTACAACCAGTTTCATTACAAATTTCTAAAATTTCTCTCCTGTCAGATGAGCGTGCTGATGGTATAGCAATCAAAATCTCATCTACAGCCTTCTGGCTACAGATTTTTTGTATGTCGTATCTGTCACCTATAACCTTGACGCCGTAAACTATTGTATTAAACTTTTTTTTGTCATCATCAATAAATCCTACAACATCATAATTTAAGTTGTCGTTTCTTTCTAAATCTTTGAGCATAATCATAGCTGCATTTCCAGCACCTACAATCAATAATCTTTTTTTGTTTTGAACTGATGATGCATGTTGTCTTTCACGATAAAAGCTATAAATTGCATATGCGAACATTCGTGAAAATACTGTACCAACTATAGTGATAAACATCGCACAAATCGTTTGTTTCGGACCGTATGATGTGTAATCCATATCTACCATAAATACATTTACAATCATAACAATAACGGATGCTATCAACCCTGACAACACCAGTCGCACATAATCCTTTACCCTTGCATGAACCCATAACACAGTATAAATCTTTGTAAAATAGAAAACACACAAAAGTATAAATATAGTTGCTAACGGAGTTGTGTAGTATGTTGTAATCACTCTTACAGCATGGTCAACACCATCAATAATTATCGGTGTGACAAAATATGCCAGCATAACGAAAAAAGCGTCTAAAAAAAGTAGGATTCTGTTTCTAAAGAGGTTATATTTCGCTTTAATCTTAGCCGTCGGTTTTATATACTTTTTATCGGTTTTGGTCTGAAAATTGCTCATACCGTCCTCCAACTTAAAAGATGTGTATTTTAAAAGCGCACATCCACCTATTCTAATTTATAATATCATATAATCAATAAAATTTCAAGATTTTTTACAAAAAATCAAATAAAAATTATATTTTTTTGTGCAATTTTTCAGCATTGCGCAAAAAAATAAAACAAAAACAGGGAGCTTTCGCTCCCTGTTAGAAGTTAATTATTTAACTGTTACTTTTGTTGTAACTGTTGTCTTTAAACGATTTTCAATTACTGTATATGTAATTGTCGCAGTACCTGAAGAATGTGCCGTGATTTTATCTTTTGTCGCGGTTGCTACATTTTCATTACTTGATGCAACACTAATTACAAGGTCTTTATTCTTGTACTGCTCGCCTTTTGTTGTTACAAAATAAGGTGTATTAGTTATGCTAGAACCTACTGATAATGTAACATTTTCAAGCACTTTCATTGTCTGCAAGCCATACTCAAAGTTGTTACGATACTCTTCCTCTATTCCGGCATTTGCCATAATGTCAAGAGCACCTTGTGGCCATGAGCCATCTTCATTTAAGAGTATAGCACTGTCTTTTATTACTGTTGTATCAGCCTGCGACACATGGTGAATTAATCTGTCATTTGCTGTAGAATAGTTGTTTGTATACTGTACATAGTGATAATAACCACCGTTCTGATCATAGTTAACATGCATACCTATGTTACACCAGTCCGCCGGGTCATTCCATCTATTCGTATACTTGTGATATTCTCCCCAAGTATTACTCAAATCAACAACATTTTCGGTAATATTCCAACCCGTTGTACCACTATCGTTATATATTCCGCCGGAACCAGGTCCTATATTAGCTATATAATTACCTTTAATTGTGTTTGAAATGTCTCCGGCTGTGGTTCCTGACGGACCGTTTGTATAAATAGCACCGCCATCATAAATGTCACCCTGCATTAAATCGTGAATGTAGTTGTTTTCAATTATAAAGTTATATAATCCGCCTTCTTCAAACTCGCCTTTTACAAGTGTCCAGCCGTATCCAATGTGCATTCCTGAATATGGGATATAGCATATTTCATTATGTGAAACATTAGAATTCACAGGGAAACCTGCAGAAATTGCTGCCGCTGACCAATAATTAGTAGCCACATTATGAATATAGTTGTTTTCTACCGAAATATTTTCAACTCTG
>JAZSQN010000026.1:0-1825 GCA_045537995.1 Congzhengia sp.
ACGATCCGACTTGCCATCAATAAATGTAGGTGTTAAGCCCCACATATTCATCGAAACAAAGGAGTCCGCATCTATCGGACCATCGGGAGTTTTAGCACCTAACCCGTCTTTTTCGATATCCCCTGTTTCCACAACATCTGAAAGCATACCACTGGCATCTACTTTACATACACCGCGTGTTACACCGCCGTTATCTGACAATGTATTCTTTAAAATAAAGCCTGCCATACAGAAAGCATAAGGATTTTTCTGTGCTTCTTCTGAAACTAAATAATCGTGGATTTTGACAAACGCTTCTTTGCCGTAGTAATCGTCTGCATTAATTACTAAGAATGGTTCTTTTACAATACCGCGACAAGAAAGAATAGCGTGGCCTGTGCCCCATGGTTTTTTGCGCTCGGCAGGTGTGACAAAACCTCCTGGAAGATTGTCGTTTTCCTGGAATGCATACTCTACCTTACATATTTTTTCTATGCGGTTACCTATTATTTCTTTAAAATCTTTTTCTAAATCGCGTCTTATAATAAATACTACCTTATTAAACCCTGCTTTTATCGCATCGTAAATTGAGTAATCCATAATGATTTCGCCGTTTGGTCCGACAGGTGCTAACTGCTTTATTCCGCCGCCAAATCGAGAACCGATGCCCGCTGCCATAATTACTAATGTTGTATCCATAATATTTCCTCGCTTACTTAAATTTAAACTTATAGGTACAGTATAGCATAATAAGGAAAATATTTCAAGTGTCAGGCATAAAAAAAGAGGATACCTAAGTATCCTCTTAATTTATTAAGCTTATGCTATATTAGTGAGCTATTAAATCAGCTGTGATTGTTTCTGCAGCGATGTCAATAACAACAACATCTGTAGCACGACCGTCTTTGTTAAGCTTAACAACTGCTATTAACTTCTTAGCAATGAGGTCTGAAGCTTCGATTTCAGAAGCGTCAATTGCTTTTGATGCGTTAGCTGGTGTAGCAGTATCATTAGGATCAACAATGTTAGCGTCAGCCTTTACAACCTTAGCATATGTGTATGTTGCATCTTCAAGCATCTTGAATTTCTGTGTACCTGTGAAGGTTGTGATGTTTGTACCATCATGTGTGAAGCCTGTTGCAAGTTTGATACCGTCATCAAGGTCTGCAATATAACCTAATACGAAGCCGTATTTGTTTGCATCATAATCGTAGTCTAAGCCCTTAGCGTATACTGAAAGGTCTGTTGTTGCAGCACTCATATCAACGATTGACTTAACTTCCTTGATTTCGTTATCAGCATTTACTGCGTACTGGAATACATCACCAGCTGCAAGGCCTGTTGATAATGTGTTTACTGCCTTAAGAACCTTAACTTCACCACTCTGAACGAATGTGATGCTTTCAACTGTGTTGTCATCAGCGTCTAATGCTTGAGCTACCTTCTTAACAACTGCTAAAGGAGCTTCTACATAACCAGATGATACAGCGTTTGCTGAAACTGCAACAGAGATGATGTCGTCTTCGTTGTCCTGAATTGTCTGATAAAGTGTAGCTGTGTAAGAAGCTTTGTCTTCTAAATCTGTGAATGAAGCGATTTCAACTTCATCTTCATCAAGTGTTACTGCGCTGTGTGTACCGCCGTCAAGTGCTGTAACTTTCCATGCAGCTGTAGGAACATAGAAGATTTTAGCTGCTGATGCATCTAAAGCGTTGAATTCTTCAAAGTCAGCATCGTATGGTGCTGTAACAGAACCAAGTGTTGCGATAGGATCTGTTCCTGCTGTTGAACCCATAGCTCTGATTTCAGAAATCTTACCATTAGAATCTGTCTTGAATGTGATAAG
>JAZSQN010000120.1:0-8121 GCA_045537995.1 Congzhengia sp.
CATAAGCCGTAAAAGTCCTACTAAAACTGCCGCTAAAACTAAAACAACGATAACGATCTTAAATATTTTCTTCAAATTAACTCCCTTTAATTATCCGCCCGATTTTTTCATCAAGTTTTACTTTATCTTCATCATTGTAAATGGTATAATCAGAATTTTCAATATAGAAACTGTCACTCATCTGGGCATTTATTCTGCTTTCCGCCTGTGCCTTTGTCAAATTATCACGCTTCATGATACGCTCAATACGGGTATCTTTATTTGCAATAACCGCAATTTTTATATGGCACATATCACCTAGTCCGCTTTCTATAAGCGCTATTGCATCAATTACATAGGTGTCGCTTTTCTTGCTACTTAAAATATTTTTAATTTCATCAATAATATATTTATGCGTAATGCTATTTAATTTATGTAATTCACGCGAGTCATTAAAGACAATTTGAGCTAAAGCCTTTCTGTCAAGCGCTCCGTTAGTAACAACTTGCGGCCACTCTTTTTTTATTTCTTCTATAGCAGGCTTTCCGTTTTCAACAACTTGCCTTGCTATAATATCTGCATCAATGACACAAGCGCCGCGCTTTTTAAAAAGTGCTGATATTTCACTTTTCCCTGCACCGCTTCCGCCTGTAATACCGTAAATCTTCATACTATTCCCTTTCAAAAGAGCCGCACAGCCTTGATGCACACCGAAGATGCGCATCACGCTCTACCTGCCACTTTTCTTTATCACTTCTATAGTCAAACTGTTTAGTAAAGCCGTGTATTTCTTCTTTTTCGCGGTTTAATACTTTCATTTCAAAATCATATAACTCTTTTATAAAGGTTTCCTTTTTATTCGAGTTTTGAGAGACTGCACCTTCAACGAGTTCTCTAAAATGCTTAAGACAAACTCCCCTACCCGACATAAATTTATCTTTAAATTCAGGCTCTTTACCATATAAATACCAAAATGTATTTATAAATTTAGTCATGGTTTTTTCTATTCTTTCGCAGACAATACACGATTTATTTAAATCTTTTGTTATACTTTGAAGCTCAAATTCTTTTGATTTCTTTTTAGCAAAAAAACCTTTTTTTACTCCATGAGGGTCTGCTGATTTGAGTTTTTTTATAATTTCATCGCAACGGGTATCTAAAACCAACGCCAAAGGAAGTGCACGCTTTGCTTTTGCCATCTGAGCGATATGACGGCGACAAAATCCCTTTTCATTACAAAGAATACGAAAATCAGGCTCCATCATGGCAGGACCCAGAGTATATTCAATTTGTTCGCGTTCTAACTTGTCCTCTAAATAACAGAATGCACAATCGCAATCTTTATCCAAAGCTTCAGTTAGCGGAATAGTGTAAATTGATTCAACCATTTTTCGCTCCTATAATAAAGATATCTGCTCACCTTTTAGGTCGTCTTCTTTAAGATACGCCCCACGCGCAGGGATATTTTTTGTCCTGTAGTACTCAAAATCGGTAAATGTTACATCCTGCAAGGTGCAAATTTTCTTTAATGTACTTCCCTTTTTGGGAGTTAGTACCGCAACACCCTGTGTACTTCTTGTGGACTTTTCAGCAATTTTTGCAGTGTTAAATATAAGTACCTTGTTGATACTTGAAAACGCAACAAGCTCACAGTCTTCATCAATTTTTCTCATATCAGTTAATCGCACCTTGTCAGAATAAGCACCTGTAAGTTTTTTGCGGTTTGTTTTCGTTTCGTAGCTTGACATGGGAACTTTTGCAATTTTTCCGTTTTCAAAGGCAAAGAGCATATACCCTTTATAATCGCTTGTTACTGCCATGTATAAAATATTTTCTCCATCATCAAGTCCCAAGATATTTGGCAAAAATTCACCTAAATCGCTTGCCTTACAATTAGGAATATCATTTACTCTCATTTTATAGACATTTGCCTTATTACTAAAGAAAAGTGCATCATCACGGTTTGAACATTCAATGTCACATACGAACCTGTCATCTTCTTTAAGCTTATGTGCGTTACTCGCGCGAAGAGAAACTAAGGTTACTTTTTTTACATAGTTCTGCTCTGTAAAATACATTCTTACAGCGTAATCTTCTATTATGCTTTCTTCTTTTACTTCTTCTATATCATCTGCAGATATTATTTGAGTTCTTCTGGGTTTTCCATATTTTTTAGAAATCTCCATAAGCTCTTTTATTATAAGCTTTTTGACAGCTAAATTGCTTGATAAGGTTTTACTGATATCGGAAATGTCTGCACGCAAATCCTTGATATCTGCTAATCTTTTTAAAATATATTCTTTGTTTAAATTACGAAGTTTTATATCTGCAACAAATTCTGCCTGAATCATGTCAATACCAAAGCCTGACATAAGGTTTGGAATAACCATTGCATCTTCTTCTGTGTTTCTTATTATTTCAATCGCTTTATCTATATCAACCAATATTTTTTCCAGTCCAAGCAATAAATGAAGTCTGTGATTTTTCTTGTCCAAATCGAAATTAAGACTTCTTTTAACGCAGTCCATTCTGAACTTTGTCCACTCTGCTAAAATATCGCGTACGCCTAAAACCTTCGGTGTACCGTCAACTAAGATATTAAAGTTGCAGCTGAATGAATCCTCCAGCGGTGTATGCTTATAAAGCTTTGCCATAAGCTTTTCATAATCCGTTCCGCGTTTTAAATCTATTGTGATTTTTAAACCTGTCTTATCAGTTTCATCACGAACATCTGCTATTTCTTTAGCTTTTCCCTGCTTTACCAATTCAATTATCTTATCGATTATGGCCTCAATGGTTGTTGAATAAGGTATTTCTGTAATTTCAATGCAGTTATTCTTTTTATCGTAATTATATGTCGCACGCACCTTTACACTGCCGCGACCTGTCTCATAAATATTTTTTATATCTTCTTCATTATAGATAAGCTGCCCGCCTGTTGAAAAATCTGGGGCAGAAAGGTATGGTAAAAGGTCAGCTTTATCATTTTTTAAGTACTCGATTTCAGCATCGCACACCTCTTTTAAGTTAAAACTGCAGATATTTGACGCCATACCAACTGCAATACCCTGATTTGCATTTACCAAAATGTTTGGAAATGCTGTGGGGAGCAAAGTAGGTTCTTTTAATAAGCCGTCATAGTTATCAACAAACTCAACGGTGTTTTTGTCTATGTCTGTAAAAAGTGCTTCACATATAGAATCTAGTTTTACATTTGTATATCTTGACGCAGCAAATGCCATATCTCTGGACTGATGCATACCAAAGTTACCCTTAGAATCCACAAAAGGATGCAGGAGTGCTCCGTTATCACGGGTAAGTCGTACTAATGTCTCATAAATTGCCATATCTCCATGAGGATTTAGTTTCATTGTCTGACCGACAACATTGGCAGACTTGGTTTTTTCTCCTGTAAGAAGGCCCATTTTATACATGGTGTATAAAAGCTTTCTGTGAGATGGCTTAAAACCGTCAATTTCGGGAATTGCACGGGAAATAATTACACTCATGGCATAAGGCATATAGTTATTTTCAAGCGCTGATACAACACTTTGGTCGGTAAAGTAATTATTCATTATATCAATACCTTTCATAAGTCAATTTTTTGCACACAATACTATTATATATTGTACCATAAATACACAATTATTTCAAGCAAAAAACCACCCTTTTGGGTGGTTTTTTGCTTAATCTAATTCCTTTTGTCCTGTATAGAGTTCATAGTACCTTCCGCGCAATTCTAGCAATTCCTCATGAGTACCGCGCTCAATGATTTCACCGTTTTCCAAAACCATAATAGCATCAGCATTTCTTACGGTTGACAGCCTGTGTGCAATCACGAATGTTGTCCTGTTTTCCATGAGCCTATCCATGCCTTTTTCTATGTGTTTTTCGGTTCTTGTGTCAACAGAACTGGTTGCTTCATCAAGCACTAAAATAGGCGCATATGATAAAGCAGCACGGGCAATATTTAAAAGTTGTCGTTGTCCTTGCGAAAGATTTGTCCCGTCACCTCGTATTACTGTGTCATATCCGTTAGAAAGCCTCATAATAAACGAATGAGCAGATGCAGCTTTTGCCGCATTAATAACTTCTTCGTCAGTAGCATCAAGGTTTCCGTATCTTATATTTTCCATTACTGTTCCGGTAAAAAGATGGGTGTCTTGTAAAACCATAGCTATATTTTTTCTTAAAAACTCCCGGTTATAATCTAAAATATCAATTCCGTCAATTGTAATCCTTCCGCTGTTTATGTCATAGAATCTGTTTAAAAGATTTGTAATGGTGGTTTTTCCTGCACCTGTCGAGCCTACAAATGCAATTTTCTGTCCCGCGTTTGCCCAAAGAGATAAATCCTTTAAAACAACCTTTTTTTCGTCATATCCAAAGGTGACATTTTCAAATACCACATTTCCTTTTATTTCCTTGTTGCTTACGGCATCTTTTTTATTGTCGCTTTCTGCTTCAAGATCAATTACCTCAAACACTCTTTCCGCTCCTGCAAGCGCTGAAAATACTGTCGACATCTGCATAGATATTTCATTTATAGGCTGAGAAAACTGCCTTGAATAATTGGCAAATACAGTAAGTCCACCGATATCAAATCCGTTTAAAAGTGCTAAAAGACCTCCCGCACCTGTTGTAACTGCATAGCACACCTGACTTATATTTCCCATAATCGGACCCATAACACCGCCAAAGAATTGTGCGTAAAACTGCTTTTTTTGAAGATCTTGATTCAACAGCGAAAACTCTTCTGCACAATCTTTTTCATGGCAAAATGCTTTTACAACCTTTTGTCCTGTAATAGTTTCTTCAATGTATCCGTTTAAAGCTCCCAAAGCTGCTTGTTGTTCCTTATAATGCTTTCTGCTGAATTTACCTATAATTGCTCCGCCCTTTATGAATACAGGGACAAAAGCAACCGTGATTAATGTGAGCCACACATTTGTATAAAGCATCATAATAAATGTTCCCACAATTGATATTGCGCCTAAGATAATGCTGGTAATTGAGGTATCTAACATCGTACCTATGTTATCTGCATCGTTTGCAAATCGGCTCATTATCTCACCTTTGCTGTTAGTATCGTAAAACTTAACAGGCAACCTCTGTACCTTATCAAACAAATCGTTTCGTATTGCCTTAATTGAGTTTTGTGAGATAGTAAGCATCATTCGCCTCTGTATAAATTCTGCAATTACACAGATGAGATAAATTGCAAATAGTAATAAAAGAGCGTATAAAAAGCCTTCTAGTTTTCCTTTTGCAATGTAGTTATTGATAATAGGGCGAAGCATATATGAACCTGCGATATTCGTAATTGCCCTGACTAACACGAAGAAAAGCGCTACAAAAAGCCTTACTTTGTATTTTTTAACATAACTTAAAATTCTTATAACTACATTTTTAGTATTTTTAGGTTTTGCACCCATTGCACCGCGAGCAGCCCGACCTCCTCTTGGCCCCATCGGATGATTTTTTTGAGCCACTTCCCCTTCGTATTTGTTATATTGTTTTTTTAAAACCTCTAACTTCCTCGCCGCCATTAATTATCCGCCTCCTCTTTTTCATTCTGCGAATAATAAATCTCGCGGTATTCTTCACTTTTTTCCATAAGCTCATTGTGAGTGCCAACTCCTACAATTTTGCCGTTTTCCATAACAACTATTTTATCTGCGTCACAAACCGAAGAAATACGCTGCGCAATAATAATCTTTGTCATATTTGAAAGTTTGTTCTTAAAGGCGTCTTTAATCCGTGCTTCGGTTGCTGTGTCAACCGCGCTTGTGCTGTCGTCCAAAATAAGAATTTTAGGATTTTTAATCAGGGCTCTTGCAATGCATAGTCTTTGCTTTTGACCACCAGAAAGATTTGCGCCTCCCTGACCAATCTGGGTTTTGTATCCATCAGGAAATCCTTTTATAAAGGCATCTGCTTGGGCAAGGCTTGAATACTCCTCGACCATATTATCGTCTGCCGAATCATTTCCCCATTTGATGTTATCAAGAATTGTACCTGAAAAAAGCACATTTTTTTGGAGTACAACGCCTATTTCTTCACGAAGCTTTTCCAAACTGTAATCTTTTACATTTATGCCGTCTATTAATACACTTCCTGAATCGGTATCATAAAATCTTGGAATAAGCGAAACGAGCGTGGTTTTACCACAGCCTGTAGGCCCTATAATTCCTGTGGTTTTACCTTCTTCGATTACAAGATTAATGTCCTCTAAGATGCTTTCTTCGCTGTTTTTATAGTACTTAAAGCTCACATTTTTAAATTCTATTTTTCCGTTTTCAATTGCTTTTTCCTTTTCTTTTGCATCATAATCATTAATACTGGGAATTTCGTCTAAAACTTCAGAAATTCTCTTAGAAGACGCTAGCGCCCGAGAACTTGATATAAACATCATTACAAACATCATCAAAGATATCAAAATCTGTGTAACATATGTAATAAATGCTGTCAAATCCCCAACTAAAAGCGTTCCTTGCGCCACCTGATTTCCACCTATCCACAAAATTACAACTGTCGTAATGTGCATGAACAGCATAACAACCGGATGCATGGTTATAACAACTCTCATTGCGCGGACTGCCGCTTCCTTCAAATCACTGTTTTTTTGGTTAAAATTTTCCTTTTGGTGTTTTTCTCTTACAAACGATTTAATTACTCGCACATTTGTAAGATTTTCCTGAATGGTTGTATTTAATCCGTCAATTTTTTTCTGCATAATAGTAAATCTTGGAAATCCCGTTTTTACAACTACAAAAATAGTAAGTGCAACGAGCGGTATTATAATTGCAAAAATTAATGATAATGACGGGCTAAGAAGAAACGACATAACAAGTGCGCCTATTAACATACCTGGAGAGCGCAAAAACATACGAAGAAGCATATTTACAAAGTTTTGCAACTGTGTTATATCATTTGTAAGCCTTGTAACAAGTGAACCGGTTTCAAATTTATCAAGATTGGAAAATGAGAACTGCTGAATTTTATTATAGATATCCTTTCTCAAATCAGTAGAAAAGCTGACTGCTGCTTTAGCACCAAAATATGCTCCGCCAACACCGCCCAACAGCATCAAAAGTGCGGTAGCTATCATCATTGCACAAATGCCAACAATTTGTAAAGCGTCCATATTTGCATTTACAGTATTAATGATTGACCCGAAAAACTTAGGCATCAAAACTTCTCCTATGACTTCTGCAATCATACATAAAGGACCTAATATAAAATAGATTTTGTATGGTTTTACATATTTTAGCCATCTTTTCAAGGTATTCCCTCCAGACTATTAAAAAACTGCCATTTTTGTTGATTACTTCAACAAAAATTGCTTTTGTCATTACAGTATAATTATACTATTTTGTATTTTAGACTGTCAACCGCATTAATAAATTATTTACATTCTCAAAAGATGTTCTTTCCCTCTTTGATTTGCTCACGGGACTTGTCTGAAACTGCGACAGACGCCTGATAATCATATACTTCCATATAGGCATCTAAATCTTCGCTTGTCGGCATATGGGTTATAAGTCCTGTACATTCTGTTGCAGAGCTTGCATTACCGAAAGAAAATTTATCAAATTCTTCTTTTTCTATCGGTCTTTTTTTCTTTTTCATAAAAACACCCCGTAATTATTTTTTACAATACGACCTTATTTATTTGATTTTTTTTAAAAATTATGATATAATGTAAAAAAGTTTTGATTGCCGAAAGGAAGAAAATTATGGAAGAATTAAAAAACAACGAAATCAAAAATGACAAAATCGAAGAAACGGAATACGAAAGTGCGAAAAAACTGCCTATGGGAGCATTTTTGGGAATCGGTTTGGCTTTTGGTGTTGCTACAGGTTTTTCTGTTGGCAATCTCTTAATTAATAAAATGTTTGGCGAAATGGAAGCAGGATTTGCAGTGGGTATGGTTTTTTGTATTGTAGTAGGCTCAATCGGCGGTCTTGCCTTAGGTCTTATAAATAAGAAAAAAAGCAAATAATAATATTAAAAAAAACGGCTAAAGCGTTGCTTTAGCCGTTTTTTAATTTATCTTATTTCTTATCTCTTAAAAACCATGGGATTTCAACTTCAGAAGGTGTTGATGCCTGAGGTTTTGATTCTGTGCGGTTAACTCC
>JAZSQN010000028.1:0-5015 GCA_045537995.1 Congzhengia sp.
CTAAAAAACATAGAATTAATGATAAAAATAAAGATATGATTTTTTTCATCTAAGTACTCCTTTTTAATATTTTTAAGCTTTATTAGAAGCTTTTTGCGTTCTGATATTAATAATAACAAGTAAAAGCATAATAACAGCAAACATCAATGCAGAAAGTGCATTAATTGAAGGACTTACACCTTTTTTTGCTGCGTTATAGATAAGGATAGATAAATTCTCAACTCCGGGTCCTGTTGTAAAATAACTTATGATAAAATCATCAATGGACAGTGTAAATGCCATTAAAAAACCTGTTATGACGCCCGGAAAAATTTCAGGTAATGTAACTTTTAAAGTCGCCAAAGCAGGTGTTGCACCTAAGTCTAGTGCAGCTTCATAGGTCCGGTTGTCAGCCTGCTTGAGTTTTGGTAATACAGAAAGTATTACATATGGTATACAAAACGCCATATGAGAAAGTGTAAGAGTCAGTCTTCCTGTTGGGAGTTTTGCAATATAAAAAAGTAACATAAGTGCTATACCAGTTACAATATCAGGATTTAAAACTGGAAGCATTGTAACATTCATTACTGTATTTCGTTGCCACTTTTTTAAAGAGTTGATACCTATTGCAGCAATCGTGCCTATAATAGTTGATAAAACAGAAGCGATAATTGCTACTAAAATTGTATTATAAAGCGCTGACATTATTTGGCTGTCTGAAAAAAGTTCAATATACCATTTAAAAGAAAAGTTAGTCCACACACGATATTTTGATTCATTAAAAGAATAAATCATAAGAATAATTATAGGTGCGTACAAAAATAAAAGAATCAAATAGAGATATAGTTTTTGAATTTTAGTTTTCATATTATCATACCTCCTTGAGATTCTTTTTCCGAATCAGGTACAAACAACATACTGATTAAAATCATAACCATCAGTATCAATGACATGGTAGAACCAAAATTCCAGTCTCCGCCTATGCCGAATTGTTTTTCAATTACATTTCCAAGAAGATTTACATTATTACCGCTCAAAATACTTGAAATTGCAAATGTTGTTATTGCGGGTATAAAAACCATAGTGATGCCCGAAGAAATTCCGGGAAGACTTAATGGAAATATAACTTTTTTAAAAACATTAAACTTATTAGCGCCCAAATCCTCTGCAGCGTTTATGATAGAGTAGTCCATTTTAGACATAACAGAGTAAATAGGTAAAATCATAAATGGTAAAAAATTATAAACCATACCAAAAATTACGGCACCTTCGCCGTATAAAAACTGTATTGATTGATCAGACTCTAAAAAACCAAGAAATCTCAAAAACTGATTTATAAGACCTTCATTTTCTAAAAGTGTCAACCAAGAATATGTGCGAAGAAGCAGGTTCATCCACATAGGAATAACAATTAAAAACATCATAACGCTTTTGTGCTTTAATTCTTTAGATGAAAGAATTAAAGCTGCGGGATAGCCCAAAAGAAGACATATAGCTGTGCTTATAGCAGCGTATAGAGCAGAACGCCACAGTACACCTAAATAAAGTGGCGTAAAGAATTTTTTAAAATTTTCTAAAGAAAATAAGAGGGTACCATCATCACTTTGAACTGTCAAACCGTAGTAGGCAACAACCAACATGGGAACTACAATAAAAATAATTGACCATATTATGTAGGGTGCAGAATACCAGCGTCTGTTCATGTTAATTCACCTTCTTCATGATATGAATATCGTTGGGATAAAAATCAAGATAAACTGTACTTCCAACGGGTTCCATAGTTGTAGAATGTACAATCCAGTTGAAATCTGCAGCCTGAATGTGCATTTCGTAGTGAACTCCTTTAAATACTACTGAAGTTACAACCCCTTCAATTTTTCCGTTTTCTTTGTCAAATTTAATATCTTCAGGGCGTATTACAACATCGATTAATTCGTAATCATCGAATCCCTTATCAAGACATTCAAATGTTTTACCAGAAAATTCTACCAAAAAATCTTCTCGCATAATTCCATCTATTATATTGCTTTCTCCTATAAAAGAAGCAACGAAAGCATTTTTGGGTTCATTATAAATATCAATAGGTGAGCCTTTTTGCTGAATTTTACCATTGTTCATAACAATGATTTCGTCAGACATAGTAAGTGCTTCTTCCTGGTCATGTGTAACATAAATAAAGGTAATGCCGAGTTTTTTCTGGATTTTTTTGAGTTCCAGTTGCATTTCCTGTCTTAGTTTTAAATCCAAAGCGCCTAAGGGCTCATCTAAGAGAAGAACTTCAGGTTCGTTAACCAATGCTCTTGCAATAGCGATTCTCTGTTGCTGACCGCCTGACAAAGAATCAATATTCCTTTTTTCAAAACCGTCTAGGTTCACCAATTTCAAAATTTCGTTGACTTTTTCCTTGATAATTTTTTTGTCAACTTTTTTTATAGTAAGACCAAAGGCAACATTATCAAATACATTCATATGTGGAAAAAGAGCATACTTTTGAAAAACAGTGTTAAGATGCCTTTTATAAGGGGGAAGATTTGTAATATCTTCTCCGTCAAAAAGAATCTGACCGCTATCAGGCGTTTCAAAACCTCCGATTAAGCGCAACATTGTAGTCTTGCCACAACCTGAAGGACCTAAAATAGTAACAAATTCATGCCTAGCTATTTCAACACTGAAATTTTCAAGAATATCCTCTTCGCCAAAACTTTTTGAAATATTTTTAAGTTCAATGATAGCGTTGGACATTTATCACCCTCCTAAACTCAGATTTATGTAAAAATTAGTAAGCAAAAATAAAAGCCGGAACACACATCGTTCTTATGCGTCCGACACCCCACATTTTAAAAATATATCCATAACAGATATTTAGAAAAAATGAAATATTAAATTCATACTACAATTATAACACATTTTTTTAAAATTACAACATTTTTTTTAAATTTTTACTAATTTTTTTTATAGACAAAAAAGAAAAAATGTTATATAATTATTATAAAATAAAAAGCCGTAACGGCAGAAAGGCTGTGGACATAAATTATGAATGAAAGAGTACATGTAATGACGCACCCATTAATATTACACAAAATTTCAATGATTCGCGATGAAAATACATGCGTAAAGGACTTTCGTGAATTAGTTTATGAAATTTCACTTTTGATGGGCTATGAGGCAACAAGGGATTTAGAAATGATATCCCAGTCTGTAAAAACGCCATTAGCTACAACAACTGGCAAATTTATTGCAAAGCAAGTTGCATTAGTTCCAATTCTCCGTGCAGGACTAGGCATGGTAGATGCTTTGATGAGCATCATTCCTGCGGCTAAGGTTGGTCATGTCGGACTTTATCGTGATCATGACACATTAGAACCTAAAGAATATTATTGTAAATTGCCTCCTGATATTGACGAACGACAGGTTATTATTTTAGACCCAATGTTAGCAACCGGAGGAAGTGCAGCAGCAGCAATTGATTTCATTAAGAAAAAAGGTGTAAAAAGGATAAAACTTATGTGCATAATAGGTGCTCCCGAAGGTGTAGAAACTGTTATGAAGGCACATCCTGATATAGAGCTTTTCATTGGTACTGTAGATGAAAAACTCAATGAAAAAGGTTACATTGTTCCCGGTTTAGGAGATGCGGGCGACAGACTCTTCGGTACAATTTAAGGAGAATCGCTATGAATATAGAAATATTAAGACAAGACATGATTGCTGCGATGAAGGCAAAAGATAAATTAACAAAAGATGCAATATCTTCCCTCATTGCTGCAATAAAAAAAGTTGCAATCGACGAAGGTGTTAGAGACGAAATACCGCAAGGGTTAGTCGATAGGGTAATACTAAAAGAGCTAAAATCTATAAAGGAACAGATAGATACATGTCCTGATGAAAGGAAAGAGCTAAAAGCAGAGTATGAGGCAGCATATATGGTTGTTGAAAAATATGCTCCAAAAACTTTGGATGAAAGAGAAATTAAAGAAATTATCCAAACGAAATTTGCTGATGTTTTAGCGACAAAAAATAAGGGACTGGTTATGAAGGCTGCTATGGGAGAGCTTAATGGAAAGGCAGATGGAAAAGTTATAAATCAAGTTGTTTCAGAGTTGTGTAAATAATAAAAAAGGTATGCAATATGCATACCTTTTTTATTATTCGTTTTCATTAATTTCTTTTGCTACTTCATCTTTTTCAAAAGCTTCAATAAATTCTTCGCCATTGATTTTTTCTTTTTCGAACAGCAATGAAGCAACATTATGAAGCTTTTTCATATTCTCAGTCAATAATGAGGTACAGCGTTCGTAAGCTTGATCAATAATTGCTTTAACCTCAGTATCGATTTCTGAAGCTAATTTTTCACTGTAGTCGCGAGAATTTGAATAGCTCATTCCTAAAAATACTTCGTCTTTCTCAGAACGGAAAGAAATAGGACCTATTTTTTCGCTCATTCCATATTTAGTAACCATATCACGCGCAATTTTACTTGCACGCTCAATATCATTTGAAGCGCCTGTTGATATGTCATCCAGAACAAGTTTTTCTGCTACACGACCGCCGAGCAAACTCACCAAATCATCTAACATATCCTTTTTAGAAACATAATTTTTATCCTCAAGAGGAAGTGAAAGAGTGTATCCGCCTGCACGGCCTCTTTGAATTATTGAAACTTCATGAACAGGGTCACAATGTGGCAATATATGGTGAATAATTGCATGACCTGCTTCATGGTAAGCAACAAGTTTTTTCTCTTTGTCAGAAACAACTTTTGAGCGTTTTTCAGGACCTGCGATTACTTTAATTACTGAATCTTCTATATCCTGCATTTTAATTTTCTTTTTGCCGTGTTTTGCGGCTAAAAGTGCTGCTTCGTTCATAAGATTTTCAAGATCAGCACCTGTGAAGCCGACAGTTGTTTTAGCTACAACAGAAAGGTCTACATCGTCATCTAGGGGTTTTGCTCTTGAATGAACCTTTAAAATTTCTTCTCTGCCTTTAGCATCAGGTGCGTTAACTACTATTTGTCTATCGAAACGACCGGGACG
>JAZSQN010000091.1:0-3164 GCA_045537995.1 Congzhengia sp.
TTATACCATCTTCAGTTTTAAATGTTTCAGTTGGTTCGTTAGAACAAACATCGTCCATAATTTTATTTACTGTTTTCTTTTCGTCCATATAAAGGAAATAAATTGGACTGAAGTTTGCATTTGTGTGACTCATCAAATTGAATCTATCTTCTTTCGCTTTTGAAAGCGTTTCTTCATGAGGAAGTATAATCTTTTCTGAAAATGGGACAAGCTTTACAGCTGAAATTATTCCGCGTAAACTTCTTGTTATACCAGAAACAGTAAAAATCTCTTCATACACATAATAGGCGGGATTTTCCTCAAATCGCATCACACCTTTTTCTATCCAGTCGTCTAGATATTTTCCTGCTCTTGTGTAACGATTGTTGTTTTCGTTATCAGTATCAAATGTTTCTCCAAGCTCTAAATTAATGATGTTATTTTCGTGTTTTTTTGCATACGCCTTTTGTTCATCAATTGATATTATATCGTATGGAGGAGTAGTAACATTAGATAGTGAGCCAACTTTTGTTGTGTTATATCTTAATCCGTAAAAGGGTTTAACAGTTGCCATCGTAAATTATCTCCTTTATGAAAAATTCCTAATATATTCTATGATTTCTAGTGGGTTATGGGCAATAAAATCGGGTTTTTCTTCTTTAAGCATTTCTTCTGTCTGATATCCCCATGTAACACCTATTGTTTTCATGCCGGCGTTTTTTCCAGTTAAAACATCAAATGTGGAGTCGCCTATAAAAATAAAATCAGATGGTTTTAAATTACATATTTCTGCGATTTTTAATGCTGCTTCGGGGTCGGGCTTATTTGCAATTCCGGGAGTTTCACCGTTAGCACATACAAATTTATAATCCGGAAAATAAAAGTCTTTTAATTCCTTTACAAAGTCATCGCGTTTGTTTGAAAGGATATTTATAAGAATATTATTTTCCTGCAAAAAGTCCAAAAGGGTAGGTATATCTTTGTAGGGTACGGTTTTTACTGTACTGTGATTTCTGTAATAGGGAGCAAGCTCCTGAAGGAATTGGTTCAAAAATTCTTCTGTGACATATTCTTTTGGAATACATCTTTTTGCATATTTTTTAAGACCGTTTCCGATTGCACGCTCATGATGAGAAATTTCTAAAGAGGGAAAACCGAATTTTTCAAGGGTGTAGTTCATCGAAACGGATAAATCTTTAATTGTATCTAAAAGTGTTCCATCTAAATCAAAAATTACAGCTTTACAGCAAGTACTCATCTTCAGGGATAACCTCCTCATTATAGTTATCGTCAAAGTCAGGATATTCGTCATCATTGAATATTGATTCGTTTTCTTTTTTAGGCGTAACAAGACTGACGATATACTTATCCATTACATGCCAAATGTAATAATTTGCAGTAAATGATGTAAAGCCGGTTAAAAAGAAAGCAAGCAGTGCTAAATATACAAATGTAGGAAGATATAGCACAAACAATGTTACATAGAGTATTGCTATATTTATTGAAGATAGAAGCAGAAATATTATCAAGTTCTGCGGGAGCTTCAAAATAGCAAATGTCCATGAATTCTTTAAAATGACTTTGAGGTTCATTTTAAATGTAACCATTAGAGGATAAACATAAAACATTGTAATTATAAAAAGAATAATTACAATCGCAAACAAAGTGTATAACACCCCTATTGGAAGATTATTTGTAATAAATATGCTATTGTAGAAGACGAATGCCTGTATTAAAAGGTACGCAACAACAGCTGATAACACACTTGTAATGATAGCTTGTTTAAAGTTTGTTTTAGAGTGTTCAAAAAAGTCAGAAACCAAAAAAGTAGGCTCCTGTTTTGCGTAGTTTCGTATAACATATGTGAATCCTGCTGTAAAAGGTCCTATAAAAACAAAGGGAATAAAAGGTGCAAAAGGAACAATTAAGTTTTTTCCAGACATTACATTTGAAAGAATTTTAACAACATTTTCTTCTGTAAAGTAAGCACGAAAAATTAAAAGTGCCGCAATAAAAAACAATAGATTTGAAAGAGTATAAAGAGAACTTACTCCGATTATACCGCCGAAATGTCTTCCAAAAATATCAAAATAGTTTCTTTTTGCAGCTTGTTCTTTTGTTATTCCTGCACCGGGTTTATTTGAAAATCCAAACATTTATTATTCTCCTTCTGTCTTTTTTCTGATCATTGAAAATTCCGGCAATTCAACTTTTAAATCTAATTTAAATTGTTGTAAAGGATGGGGAGCGGAAGTTATTTCAACATTGTTTTCGTCCCACATTTTTTCTACTTTGTGTATTATTGGTTCTCTGCCGGGAGCAATAATTTCAACAATATCACCGATTGATATTTTGTTTTTTTGTATAAAAACACACTTTCCGTTTTCATTTTTATGGAACATGGCCGCAAGATCGTAGTTTCTTACATAGCCGCCGTCAGTTGTGTTTTGTGAATTTGCATCAGGTTTTCCAAGCCAAAAACCTGTCGTATAACCACGATTGCTTACTTTTGAAAGCTCAGCTATCCACTCACTGTTTAATCTATATTCTTCGGGGTTGCGAAGGTATGAATCGATCGCCTTCCTGTAAACGCCTACAACAGTAGCAACATAGTATTCTGTTTTTACTCTTCCTTCGATTTTGAAACTTGTAATTCCGGAGTTAATAAGTTCAGGGATATGTTCAATCATGCACATATCCTTTGAATTAAATATGAATGTGCCTCTTTCGTTTTCAAAAACAGGGAAATGCTCTCCCGGCCTTTTTTCTTCCATAAGAGTATAATTCCAACGACATGGATGTGCACAGTCGCCTGAATTTGATTCTCGTCCGGTCATATAACCGCTCAATAAACATCTTCCGGAGTATGAAATGCACATAGCACCGTGAATAAAAGCTTCAAGTTCCAGTTTCGGAGATGTTTTTTCTCTTATAGTTTTAACCTCGTCAAAAGACAACTCCCGTGCTAATACCACACGCTCTGCACCCATTTTGTGCCAGCTGTCAACTGTGGCGTAGTTTACATTATTAGCCTGAGTGCTGACATGTATAGGAATGTTTGGAGCGTATTGCTTTGCCAGATTAAAAGCGCCTAAGTCTGAAATTATAAGTGAATCGGGCTTTAATTCTTCTACCTTCTTTAAGTATTCGATAAGCAGTTCTATGTCATCGTTGTGCGGTATAAC
>JAZSQN010000149.1:0-5465 GCA_045537995.1 Congzhengia sp.
CATTGAATTTGACAGCAAGAAAGAAGCTCGGCGTTGGTGTGAGCTTCGCTTGCTTGAAAAAGCCGGAGCAATCAAAGACCTTAAAAGGCAAGTAAAATTTGTTTTGATACCAACTCAAAAAACTGCAGGAAAAACAGTAAGAGAATGCGCTTATGTTGCGGATTTTGTTTATAACGAAAATGGTAAAACGGTTGTTGAAGACACGAAAGGCTTCAGAACAAAAGATTATTTAATAAAGCGCAAGCTCATGCTTTGGGTTCACGGCATAGAAATCAAGGAGGTTTAGAAGATGGCTGAATTAAAACCTTGCCCTTTTGAAATACAGCAGGGTGACTGTATGGAATATATGAAAGAAACTGAAAACGATAGTTTTTTAGAAGAGGAAGAACAATTTATTGCACGCGCACCTAAATCGGTTCCTGATGTTCATAAAAGATTTATAGAGTGTAAAGAAGATGATAAAGGCGCTCTTTTAGAAATTAATTTTAAAAATGAGGAAAAATTTAATTTCGCTTTTGACTGTGTTGATGCACTTGCTGAAAAATGTCCAGACAAAGTAGCAATGATTCATCTTTCTTCCAAAAAAGAAGAAAGAAAGTTTACATATCAGGATTTAAAGAAATACTCCAATATGACTGCAAATTATTTTGAATCATTGGGCATCAAAAAAGGCGATCGTGTAATGCTGGTATTAAAGCGTCATTACCAATTCTGGTTCTCTATGCTTGCTCTTCATAAAATCGGCGCAATCGCAATCCCTGCTACAAACCTTCTTGTAGAACACGATTTCGATTATAGATTTAAAGCAGCTGGCGTTTCTGCTATCGTATGTACATCAGACGGCGATGTGTCGCGTCAAGTAGATTTAGCAGAAAAGAACTACGGAGAAAGCTTAACCAAAATCATGGTAGGTGCAAGTCGCTCAGGCTGGCATAATTTTGATAAAGAAATCAACCGCTATTCCGACAGCTACGAAAGAAAAGAAAGTTCTGCCTGCGGTTCAGATCCCTTGCTTATGCTTTTTACATCGGGTACAACAGGTTATCCAAAAATTGCGACCCATGACCATAAATACCCCTTAGGTCATTATGTCACAGCAAAATATTGGCACAATGTAAACCCTGACGGCCTTCATCTTACAATTTCTGATACAGGCTGGGGAAAAGCTTTATGGGGAAAACTATACGGCCAGTGGCTATGCGAAGCTGCAGTGTTTGTATATGACTTTGATAAATTTAGTGCGGAAGACATTTTGCCGATGTTTAAAAAGCACAACATCACTACATTCTGCGCACCGCCGACAATGTACAGATTTTTCATTAAAGAAGATTTATCAAAATATGATTTATCAAGCATCGAATACTCTACCGTTGCAGGTGAGGCGCTAAATCCTGAAGTTTATGAACAATGGAAAAAGGCGACAGGATTAAAACTTATGGAAGGATTTGGACAGACAGAAACTACTCTTACTGTTGCAAACCTCTGGGGTATGAACCCAAAACCCGGCTCAATGGGAAAACCCAGTCCCTTATATGATGTTGATATACTATTAGAGGACGGTTCATCTGCCGGTGTTGGTGAAACAGGGGAAATCGTAGTAAAAACAAATAAAAATTTTCCCTGTGGTTTGTATATGGGTTATTACCGTGATGAAGAAGCTACAAAAAGCTCCTATGATAATAATATCTATCATACAGGCGACCTTGCTTGGCGTGACGAAGACGGTTATTTGTGGTATGTAGGAAGAGCCGACGATGTAATCAAGTCATCAGGCTACAGAATCGGTCCATTTGAAATCGAAAGTGTTATTATGGAACTTCCATATGTTTTGGAATGTGCTATCACTGCAGTTCCTGACGAAATTCGCGGTCAGATTGTAAAAGCAACCATTGTTTTAACAAAAGGAACAAAGAAAACTGATGAACTAAAAACAGAAATCCAAAACTATGTTAAAACACACACAGCTCCTTATAAGTATCCGAGAATTGTTGAATTTATTGATGAACTTCCCAAAACAATCAGCGGTAAAATAAGAAGAGTTGAATTAAGACAAAACGATAAAAAATAAAGATTAACAATTTGTAAAGGCTACACATGTGTGTAGCCTTTTTTGTTGACTTGTATATTTTTTAAGCATATAATTATACTAACAAACGAGGTGGTTTAATGGAAAATAAAACTTTTATACAAAAAGCGAAGGATGATATAAAAAATGACAAAGTTAAGTTTTGCGTTTATCTTGTGTTGAGATTTTTTGTCATAGTATCTTTAGTTATGGCTGCAATTCGCGGTGAATATGAGAATGTTTTTGTGTGTGCTTTATCTCTGCTTTTGTTCTTAGCACCAACTTTCATTGAAAAAAGTTTAAAAATTGATCTACCTTCCACTTTGGAAATTATAGTACTATTGTTTATCTTCTCTGCAGAAATTCTTGGAGAGATACATAACTATTATATAAAAGTTCCGTATTGGGATGCAATACTCCACACTTTAAACGGCTTTTTATTTGCAGCGTTTGGTTTTTCTCTGCTTGATATAATAAACCGGAACTCAAAATTTAAATTTCAGTTATCCCCTTTTTACCTTGCAATAGTAGCATTTTGTTTTTCTATGACAATAGGCGTTTTGTGGGAATTTTTTGAGTTTGGCGCAGATTTTTTCCTGAACAAAGATATGCAAAAAGATGTTGTAATTCACACAATAAACTCGGTAACTTTACACCCATCGCAACAAAATATACCTCATACAATTAAAGATATTTCTTCCGTTATTGTAAACGGCACCGATTTGGGACTTGGCGGGTATTTGGATATCGGCCTATATGACACAATGAAAGATCTGATGGTAAACTTTATTGGTGCAGCAGTTTTTTGTGTTATAGGTTATTTCTATATTAAAAGTCGTGGAAAAGGAAAATTTGCAAAACGATTTATTCCTGTAATTGATGAAGATCTTGAAGACAAAGTCGAAGAAAGCGTAAATAAGAAATAGAAAAACAGCGGGCGAAAATTTCGCTCGCTGTTTTTTTGCGGCTGTGTGATGCCGGATATATTTTATTTTTTGGTCGGCATACTTTATCTTACGATGACAATTTCTTTTACTTCGTCTTTATAAATTCTTATAAATACGCGGCTTACATCAAGTTCATCGTACTGTGTGATGTCGCCCTTTTCTGCCACTCTTACAGGGCTTGTTGTTTTATCTGAATTGAATTCGTAAACAGTTACACCGTTTGTTGAGTAGTTTTCTACTGCACCGCCGTTAACTGATACATTGATTGAGTTTGTGAATTTCTTTGTTACTTTACCGTAAACAGTTACTAAATCATCACTAACTGTTGTTTTTGCTTCTGTTGCTTTGTTTGCTACTTCAAAAAGCACTCTGATGCTTTCAATTTCACCCTTAGAGTTTGTTTTTAACTGGATTATATCACCGGGTTTTAACTGTGCATCACTTTCGTTTACTAAGATGCCTTCGCTTGTTGTTGTGAATACTTTTCTTTCACCGTCAACATAAGCATAGAGCTTTTCTACTCTCTGATTGTCTTCGTTTAATGATGTTGAAATCTTTTCAATAACTGCAGCTGATGCCTCTAAGTTGGCGATACCTGTTGAATTTATAACTATAACAACACTTGCTGTTAAATCTTCTTTTACATCATAAACTAACACATCATAGTCTGTGTTGTCTTCAAAGAGCTTGTGGTTTGTTACAGAATACTTCTTCTCATCTGTTTCACCTGCAGGAATGTCAAATACTATTGTATTTTCACCCACATTGTAGTTACCAAGCTTTTTAGCTGATTCACGGTATTTAAGTGTACCTGATGCATTAAGTGCGAAGGTGTTTTTATCAATACCGCCTGCTGTTTTGTCTGTTGCTGTGTTTATCTGTATAATTTCACCGTCAGAATTTGTTTCATAGGTGATAAGTGCAGGTGCAACTTCACCTGAAACTTTTAAAGCATCCAATGCTTCTGCGGCTGTTTTGTTTGCTGTTGAGTTAACCTTTAATTTCTTTGTTGATTTTATGACTTTCACTTCACCGTTTTTATCAAATACTTTAATATTAAGTCTTGGGTCAAAGCCTGTTGTTAATTCTGCAGCTGTAAGGTATGCATAGTTTGAAGAAAGTGCTGATGTGGCATCTACTGCTGCGATGTTGCCATCCTTATCGAGGTAGAATGTGCCTTCATCGTTTAATTTGATTTCTTCTGGATAGTTTGCTGCAACTCTGTATTCACCGTCACCGATTACAAACTTATCTGCATGCTTTTCTGTCACCTTACCCGTTACTTTTTCTGTTGTTACTTCTACAATTACGATAGAGCCATCTTTGCTCTTTGCTACTGACAATACATCCCATTCTGATAAATCAGAAACTTTGATTTCCTGACCAGCGCGTGTAATAACGAACTTTATATCTTCATTTTCAGGATCTAATACCAATGAGGGTTTGCCGTATTTATCTGTAATTCTGTTACTTGATGCAATTACTTCTTCTACTACATAGTTTTCATAGTTTTCTATAAATACTACATCATAAACATCATCACGGTTGCGGTCTAAAAGTGTTAAAGAACCAGCTTGAGGACGAAGCTCTGAAATGTTAAAGTCAATTGCCTGACCGTTGAATACATATTTCGCATCAGATGCGATTACTGCTTCTTTTGTATCTCTGTCACTTTCTTTATCTTCCCAGTACTCTACTACAACTCGTGTGTCTGCTGTAACAGATTCAATATCTAATGTGCTGATTTTCTTTGATGCGTTTTTACCTTTTTGTTCTCTTGCTAATACTACAATCTTTTCTCCTACTTCATCCTCTTTAACATAAGCTTCCACATTAAAGCCTAAAAGCTTTCTTGCCTGTGAAATAGCCTTGTCAGCAACTTCATAAACTTCATCACCGATTTTAATTTCGTTGTTTTTAAGTGTGCCGACGCCTGTTAAAGAGCTTGTGCCTACTGCTGTAATCTGATTATAGATAACGCTTGTTGAAAGCTCGTCATCTAATAATGTTTTATCTACTACCTTGTATGATTCATCTGAACCAAAGTTTGTCTGTTCCATTTTTTTAGCATTTAATGCATTGGCTGTCATCTGTGCAACCATACCACGAAGAACTGCTGAATCATTTGATGCTACTGCATTTTTTGTGATACCTGTCTGTGTTGCTACTGTTACATAACCTGAAGGGAAACCACCCTTTTTCTCAGCAGCAGGTGTATGTCCGATTAAACGAACTAACACTGTAGCTGCTTCTGCATAAGTGATTGTATCATCAGGACGGAAGTTACCTTCATCATCACCGATTATAATTCCCTGATTTGTCGCTACATTGATGTAGCCATTTGCCCAGTGGTTTTCTACCACATCGGGATATTTTGTGGGGTGTTTTGAACTGTCTGCAATGTTTTCCATACCCATTGAGGTTACGGCAACCTTTGCAAATTCAGAACGCTT
>JAZSQN010000052.1:0-3866 GCA_045537995.1 Congzhengia sp.
GAGGGCGCAGGTGAAATGTTTAAGGTTACAACAATGGACCTAGACAATGTACCTATGGAAAACGGCAGTGTTGATTTTTCTCAGGACTTTTTTGGTAAAAGCGCAAATCTCACAGTAAGCGGACAGTTAAATGCAGAAACATATGCAATGGCATTCAGAAATGTTTACACATTCGGTCCGACATTCAGAGCAGAAAACTCAAACACAACAAGACATGCAGCAGAATTCTGGATGATTGAACCTGAAATTGCATTCTCTGACCTTAATGACGATATGGAGCTTGCTGAAGATATGCTCAAATTTGTTATTAAGTATGTTTTAGAAAATGCTCCTGAAGAAATGGAATTTTTAAACAAGTTTGTAGATAACGGACTTATTGAAAGACTTAACTTTGTGGCAAACTCTGATTTTGGCAGAGTAACATATACAGAGGCAATTGAAATTCTAGAAAAGAATAACGAAAACTTTGATTATCCTGTAAAATGGGGAAGCGACTTGCAGACAGAACACGAGCGCTACTTAACAGAAGAGGTATTTAAAAAACCTGTATTCGTTACAGATTACCCCAAAGAAATCAAGGCTTTTTATATGAGATTAAATGACGATGGCAAGACCGTTGCTGCTATGGACTGCTTAGTTCCCGGTATCGGTGAAATCATCGGAGGAAGTCAAAGAGAAGAAAGAATTGATGTCTTAACTGCAAGAATGAAGGAATTAGGCCTTGATGAAAAGGATTACTGGTGGTATTTAGATTTAAGAAAATACGGCGGTACAAAGCACGCAGGCTTTGGTTTAGGCTTTGAGCGTGCAATTATGTACCTAACGGGAATGTCTAATATCCGTGATGTATTACCATTCCCAAGAACAGTAGGAAATGCAGATTTCTAAGAAAAAACCTTAAAAAGAGCGAAAACCGCAAGTATTATTACTTGCGGTTTTAATATTTTCATAGCTATATTTAGTTCTTTTTTCGTATAGGTTTCATATTTTTATTTATAAGATATAAATTTCTGCAGCAAATAAAAGGCAAAAAAAGAACATAATATAAAACTCTAAATGGAAAAATGATATATCTAAATTTTCTTCTGTAATATGCAGAGCGGTACATTATAATAACATGTTTATATTCTCCGCAATCTTCACATAAGTCCAAGTCTTTAGAAAGAATATATTTTTTAGGTTTGTCATTTGTTCCATTCATTTTATTCCAGCAATCAAGACATATTTCTGACATTTCATCACCTCATACAATCACAACGAACAATCATTCGTATAATTTGTATTTTAGTCTATTATACTAAAATTGTCAAGAACAATTGTTGGTGGTGGGCTATGAAGAATATATTAGCACAACGATTAAAAGAGTGCAGAAAAGAGAAAGGTCTTAAGCAATGGCAGGTCGCAGTATATTGTGATATTACTGAAAGAGCATATCAGAATTATGAGCTAATGACAAGAGAACCCAAATTAGAAATATTAGTAAGAATAGCCGATTATTATGATGTTTCGTTAGACTATCTTGTTGGAAGAACAGATAAAAAATAAAGAGCTTAGCGTTTAAGCTAAGCTCTTTTATTTTGTTCGGTTTAAATCTCTTCTTGTGATGCCATCGAAATATTATTTTCTAACAGTACTTTTTCGGCACCCTTTTCATCTTCAGCTTTTAACACCATTAAAGCTTTACCTTCTGTTCTTCCTAAAAACGCATACATATATTCAATGCTGATTTCGGCATCTTTTAATACAGAAAGGACAGATGCAAGCCCGCCGGAACGGTCATCTAAGTAGATTGCTACAACATCTGTAAGCTTTGCAATGACACCTACATCGTTTAAAGCCTTCTTCGCTTTTTCAGCATCATCAACTATAACACGAAGGACACCGTAGTTTTCTGTATCAGCTAAAGATAACGCACGGATATTTATATTGTTTTTGGATAATACATCAACTATTGATTCTAATCTTCCGAATTTGTTTTCTACAAAGATTGAAAGCTGTTTTATAAACATAATAATCGTCCTTTCTATTTTAATTTTCTCTTGTCAATGACGCGTTTTGCCTTGCCTTCTGAACGCTCGATTGATTTGGGGTTAACAAGGCAAACCTTAGGACCGATACCTAAAGTTGAACGAAGGCTGTCAGAGATTGCCTTTTCAACTGCTGAAATCTTCTTGATTGAACCGTCAGAGAAGAGTTCTTCGCTCATTTCAACATTTACTAAGAATGTGTCTGTGTTGTTTTCACGGTCAACAATAATCTGATAATTTGGTGTAACCGTTTCCCCGATTTTTAGGAGTACTTCTTCAATTTGCGACGGGAATACATTAACACCGCGGATAATTAACATATCATCAGTTCTGCCCTGGGGCTTATTCATTCTTACATGAGTTCTTCCGCATTTACATTTTTCATAGTTTAATGAACAAATATCGCGGGTTCTGTAGCGGATAAGAGGGAAGCCCTCTTTTGTAATTGTTGTAAATACAAGCTCGCCCCATTCGCCCTCAGGAAGAACTTCACCTGTGTCAGGGTCGATAATTTCGGGGATAAAGTGGTCTTCTGCCACATGCATACCGCACTGATATTCACATTCATATGACACGCCGGGTCCCATAATTTCAGAAAGACCATAGATATCGTAAGCTTTTAAGCCTAATTTTTCTTCAATCTGAGCTCGCATTTCTTCGGTCCATGGCTCTGCACCGAAAATACCTACCTTTAACTTTAACTGGTCTTTTAATCCCATTTCTTCAATTGTTTCGCCTAAATACATAGCGTATGAGGGTGTACAACAAAGAACGGTTGAGCCAAAGTCAATCATTGTCTGAATCTGTCTTTGTGTGTTACCTGCTGAAATAGGGATTGCGGTAGCGCCTATACGAACCGCACCGTCGTGAGCACCAAAACCGCCTGTAAAGAGTCCTAAGCCATATCCAACATGGACAAAATCGTTTTCGTCACATCCAAGAGCGGTTAACATTCTTGCAAAGCAGTCTGCCCACATAGAAAGGTCATTATCAGTGTAACCTACAACTATTTGTTTGCCAGTTGTACCGGAAGATGCATGAACGCGTCTTATGTCCTTCATTGGTACGGCAAATAAGCCGTAAGGATAATAGTCGCGAAGATCCTGCTTGTATGAAAAAGGTAGCTTATGTAAATCCTCAACGCCCTTGATGTCATCGGGCTTTAGACCTTTTTCGTCCATTCGCATTTTAAAAAGCTCCACTGACTCATACATTCTTTTTACCTGATTACAAAGTCTTTCACTCTGGAGTTTTTTAAGCTCCTCGCGGGGCATGGCTTCGAATTTTTCTTGCCACATTTTCATTTTTTTCACCTCTTACCAATTATATCCTAAATCAAATGCCTTTAAATTAACCTCTAAAAACTTTTCTGGGACTGTAGTTTTAATTGTTTCTATCCACTTTTCATAAGGAATATCTGTACTTTTTGCCATAACACCGATTAAAACAACATTTACAGCCTTAATATTTCCGGCATCCCTTGCAAGTGATAAGGCGTCAATTACCTTGATATCAGCTTTTTTTGCAATTTTTTCTGCTATATTTTCAGGATATTTTGCTGCTCCCGTAATTACAGGCATTGGATCCATTTGCTGGCCGTTTACAATAAGCTTTCCGCCTTCTTTAAGATATGGCAGTGCGCGGTATGCCTCAAGTAATTCAAAAGCTAAAATAATATCTGCTTCTCCTCTGTCTATAATTGGAGAAAAAACTTTTTCGCCGTATTTTACATATGTTACTACGCTTCCGCCACGCTGGCTCATACCGTGAACCTCTGATACCTTAACATCATAACCTTCATTTATAACTGTATTACCTAAAACTCTGCTGGCAAGAAGG
>JAZSQN010000037.1:0-2931 GCA_045537995.1 Congzhengia sp.
ACTTGGTTAATATCCATTTCTCCTCAATACAGAGATTTTCAGGAACCTTAAGTTCAGAAATGTGCAGATTCATCTGTACAAATCTTGATGCGTTCCAGAAAATCTCTGTATTGAGGATAAATGGATATTAACCAAGTATAATAAATTAGTAGAAGAAGTTACAGATAACTTAGAAAAATTTGAACTAGGCGTTGCAGTTGCAAAGCTTTACGATTTCATCTGGGATGTATTCTGTGACTGGTATATTGAGCTTGTAAAACCACGCCTTTATGACGAGGCTGACCCCACAAACGAAACAGCTCAGTATGTACTTTCTTATGTACTTTCAAACACATTAAAGCTCTTACATCCATTTATGCCGTTTATAACAGAGGAAATCTGGTTGTCACTTCCCCACGATGGCGAAAGTATTATGATTTCAGACTGGCCAAAAGCTTGTGACAGTTTAAATTTCCCTGTTGAAGCAGAACAGATGGAAATGATTATGAATGCCGTAAAAGCAGTAAGAAACAAGCGCGCTGAAATGAATATCCCGCCATCAAAAAAAGCAAGCATGATAATCGTTACAGATAAAAAAGATGTCTTCGCTTTGGGTACAGTGTTCTTTGAAAAGCTTGCAAGTGCAGCTTCGGTTGCTATTGATAGTGATATGAGCTCAGTAGACGAAAACAGTGTTGCAGTTATTGTTGATGGTGCACAAATATATATGCCTATGGGCGAGCTTGTGGATACCGAAAAAGAAATCGCCCGCTTAACAGAAGAAAAGAAAAAGCTTTTGGGCGAAATAAAGCGTGTTGAAGGAAAACTTTCAAACGAAGGCTTTGTAGCTAAAGCTCCCGCTTCTGTTGTTGAAGAGGAAAAAGCTAAAGGAGAAAAATATAAGCAGATGCTTGAAAAAGTTGAAGAAAGCTTAAAAGCATTTGGAGCATAATTGAGGAGGTAAAATTATGTCAGATATTAATAACAACATTCCCCAAGAGGAAGAAGGTATCGTTACAATGGTTAACGAAGATGGCGAAAAGCACGACTTTTTACACCTTGATTCCTTTGAATTTAACGGTGAAACCTATGTGGTACTTCTCCCTGCCGATGAGGGTGATGAAGATTGTGAAGAGGTCTTAATTTACACGCTTAAAGTAGAAGAAGACGGTTCTGAAACACTCCTCCCCATCGATGATGAGGCAGAACTCGATATGGCTTTTGAAGAATTTAAAAATCGTATGAGTGATGAATATGATTTTGAATAGTTTTTAGATAAACGGTCCGATTAACATCGGACCGTTTAAAACTCAAAAAGCAAAAGCTATGAAACAAGTGTTAATGTTTCTTGTTTTTATAAATATTAAAGCGAAAAACATTTGACACTTGATTTGTTATGTGCTAATATCTTAATAACGAGCTTTTAAAAGGGAGTTTTATATATGAGAATGAACTTTGTCGGTGCGATTCCAAGCCCCGAAGAAATAAAAGAAAGATATCCTCTTCCTCAGGAATTTATAGCAAAAAAAGAGGTATTTGATAAAGAGATTAAAGATGTATTTTCCGGCAAATCGGACAAGCTCTTACTGATAATAGGTCCCTGTTCTGCAGACAATGAAAATGCTCTTTTAGATTACTGTTCGCGCTTGTCTAAGGTTCAGGAAAATGTGCGTGATAAAATATTTATTATTCCAAGAGTATACACTAACAAACCCCGTACTACAGGTGACGGATATAAAGGAATGCTCCACCAACCAGACCCTATGAAAAAAGCTGATATGCTTCACGGACTTATTGCAATCAGAAAAGCGCATTTAGATGTTATTAAGGAAACAGGATTCTTTTGTGCAGATGAAATGTTATATCCCGAAAACTGGCTATATCTTTCTGACCTTTTATCATATGTTGCAGTTGGTGCACGGTCTGTTGAAAATCAACAGCATAGGCTTGTAGCAAGTGGAATGAATGTACCTGTAGGTATGAAAAATCCTACAAGCGGAGATTTTACCGTTATGATGAATTCCATAACAGCTGCTCAACATAAGCATACCTTCATTTACCGTTCATGGGAAGTGGAATCAATGGGAAATCCTTATTCTCATGCAATTTTACGCGGTTATGTAAATAAGCACGGTCAGTCTCTTCCCAACTATCATTTTGAGGATTTGATAAGACTGTACAATGAATATAAAGAGAAAAATTTAGAAAATATGACAGTAATAGTTGATGCAAACCATGCAAACTCAAACAAGCAGTACCTTCAGCAGATAAGAATTTGTAAAGAGGTACTCCACAGTATGCGTCATTCTGACGAAATCAAAAGCATGGTTAAAGGCTTTATGATAGAAAGCTATATTGAAGACGGAAATCAAAAGATTGAAGAAGGAATCTACGGAAAATCCATAACTGACCCTTGTCTCGGTTGGGAAAAAACAGAAAAATTAATTTATGACATTGCAGATTTACTGTAAAATAAACAAAAAAATTAAGAAGGAGGATATGTAATGTTTGAAAACAACGATAATCTAAAGGATGTGGCTCTACGAATTAGAAACGCCCGTGAAGTTCTAGGTGTTACAGAAGAAATAATGGCGAAAAACACCGATGTTTCACTTTCTGACTATATTGCTTATGAGCGTGGCGAAAAAGATATCGATTTCACATTTATATACAAATGTGCAAAGTGTTTCAATGTAGACCCTACTGACCTTTTAAAAGGCACTAGCCCCAAACTTACAAGTTTTGAAGTTACAAAACGCGGCGATGGCTTACCAATTACACGAACAGCCGGAAACGAATATAAAAACCTTGCCGCAATGTTTAAAAATAAAACAGCGGAGCCTTATCATGTGATTATACCTTATACTCAGGACAATACAGTTCACGAAGTTTCATCACATAAAGGACAGGAATTTGATATCGTTATTTCAGGTCAAGTCGGAGGCCAAGCGG
>JAZSQN010000083.1:0-6502 GCA_045537995.1 Congzhengia sp.
TAAATTTCATCAAGAACAGCATCAAATAAAATATCTGCCATTTTATCGGGATGCCCCTCTGTAACTGATTCTGAAGTAAATAATTTAAATGCCATTAGATTCATCTCCTGTATATTTTTAAACTTCCATAATTATAGGTAACACCATGGGTTTTCTCTTTGTTTTGGCATAGAGAAAATCGCCGAGTGATGTTTTTAAACTGCTTTTAAGACTTGCCCAGTCTGTTTTTTTATTATCAGCACATTTTTCAAGCGCTTGTTTTGCTACGGTTTTTGCTTCATCCATCAGGTCAACTGATTCTCTCACATATACAAAACCTCGTGAAATTACATCTGGTCCTGAAAGAATTGAGCCGTCAAGTTTCGACATAGTAACTACAACAACGATGATGCCATCTTCTGCCAAGTGCTTCCTGTCACGAAGAACAATATTTCCAACATCGCCAACTCCAAGCCCGTCGATTAAAACCGCACCGGAAGGAACAGTGTTGTTGAGTTTTGCTGTGTTGTTGCTGAGTTCTATTACTTTTCCGTTGTCGCCGATAATGATATTCTTTGCTTTCATGCCCATCTTCTCGGCGAGGCCTGCGTGCTGTTTTAAGTGTCTGAACTCGCCATGGACAGGGATAAAGAATTTAGGTTTTACTAAAGACATTATCAACTTCAATTCTTCCTGACAGGCATGCCCCGAAACATGGATGTTTTCAAGGGACTTATAAACCACATCTGCACCCTTTTTGAAAAGTTCATTTATAACTGTAGAAATTGCTTTTTCGTTTCCGGGTATGGGAGACGCTGAAACAATAACAAGGTCGCCTTTTGTGATTTCCACTTTCTTATGGTCAGAAAACGCCATACGAGACAACGCTGACATTGCTTCTCCCTGACTTCCCGTTGTAATAATCACAAGTTGATGTGGTTTGTATTTTTTGATATCGTCAATAGAAATCAGCACCTTTTCAGGAATTTTCATATATCCTAAAGTCGATGCCACTTCTACTACATTTTCCATACTTCTGCCTGATATTGCAACTTTTCTTCCGTAGCGGCTCGCACAGTTTATAATCTGCTGAACACGGTGGATATTTGATGCAAATGTCGCAACGATAATGCGTGAACGACAGTTTCTGAAATATTCGTCCAAAGTATCGCCTACGGTGCGTTCTGACATGGTGAAACCTGAGCGCTCAACATTGGTGCTATCAGACATAAGCGCCAATACTCCACGCTTTCCTAATTCTCCAAAACGAGCAAGGTCTATCATTTCACCCTCAATGGGGGTACTGTCTACTTTAAAGTCGCCTGTGTGAACTACTGTACCCACAGGGGTGTGAATTGCTAACGCTACCGCACCAGCAATTGAATGATTTGTATGGATAAATTCCACTTTGAAGTTTCCGAGTTTCACGGTGTCGCCCGCTTTTACGCGGTTGAGTTTTGTTTTTGAAAGCATAACGAATTCTTTCAGTTTTACTTCAACTAGACCAAGTGTCAATCTTGTTCCGTATATTGGCACATTCAGGTCTTTTAAAAAATATGGTATTGCTCCGATATGGTCCTCGTGACCGTGAGTGATAACTATTCCTCGAACTTTTTGTTTATTCTTCACAAGGTACGAAATATCGGGAATCACTGTATCAATACCCGGCATACTTTCATCCGGGAAGGCCATACCGCAATCGAGCACGAAAATATCGTTTCCGAATTCGAAGACGGTCATATTTTTTCCGATCTCGTTTAAGCCACCCAGAGGTATTATTTTTAGTTTCTGATTTTTTGCCACAATTTAACCTCCATATAAAAATTTCCGCACAACTATTGTTATTTTATATTATATCAAAAATTTCTGAAATAATAAAGGGATTTTTAAAAATTTTTAAAAATATTTAAATTAAACAATAATTATCCACCCGCATAGCGGGTGGTTTTTCCTTTTCGGGCATAGCCCTAATGCTACTGGCAACGCACAAGTGCGTTTTTGGGTTGGCCTGCCAGCCGTGCAACTGCTACTTACTTACCCATAAATGGGTCCCGCGGGTCGAACAGGCTTAACTGGTCGCTTTCCATATCTCTCTTTAATTGTTCAGATATATATTTCTTTATTTCTTTTGTATTTTTTCCCGCGGTATCAACGTAATATCTCTTACACCAAAACTCGCGATTTCGGTATGCAAACTTCATATTTCCCCATTTCTGGAATATCAATAATGAACTTTTTCCTTTTAAATACCCCATAAAACCCGAAATGCTCATTTTGGGAGGGATACTTACCAGAATATGTATATGGTCTGGACATACTTCTCCCTCTATAATTTCTACGCCTTTCCATTGACATAACTGTCGTAATATCTCTCTTATTTCTGCTCGTTTTTCTTCGAAAAACACTTTCCGTCTGTATTTAGGAGCAAACACTATATGATACTTGCAATCCCATTTTGTATGTGCTAAACTATTTGTGTCTATGGTTTCTTTTTTCATAGATAAAATCCTCCTATGTGTTTTTATTTTCGTCTGGCAGGTCGGTTTTATTATAACACATAGGAGGATTTCTGTTCATCGGTTAACCTTTATAGAACCACGCGACTATCGCGTGGTTTTCGTTATACAAAAAAAGACACCAAAAGGTGTCTTTTTATCTTGGTGGGCCTTCAGGGACTCGAACCCGGGACCTACCGGTTATGAGCCGGTTGCTCTAACCAGCTGAGCTAAAGGCCCTTATGGTGACCCGTACGAGACTCGAACTCGTGTTACCGCCGTGAAAGGGCGGTGTCTTAACCGCTTGACCAACGGGCCACATAAGTTTTATTAAATACCTTGATTATTATAGCAGAATAAGGAATTGTTGTCAAGAAGAAAATTACTTTTTTTTATATTAACCTAAATCTTGAAAATACAGATGGAAAATGCTATAATTGACACATGCGGAATTTTATTCCATAAAATTCCTAATAGCCTTTCGGCTTTTTGCGGTCTTTTGACCGCTGTGTCAATTGACGGCGTCGCAAAAATGCCCTTGCAAGCAAGCATTTTTACTCCTGGTAAAATGATTTTGTGCCATCTAAATTGTACACGAATTTTATCATTGATGCATGCAGAATTTGATGCAATAAAATTCTTAGGGGAAATGAATTTAATGTTTGATATCACTTTACAGCAAATGGCGATGATGTTTTCATTAGTTATTTTAGGCTATACTTTGAGAAAATGTAATATTTTACCTGAAAAATCTGATGTTTTTATGTCAAGGCTTGAAATCTATGCATTTTTACCTGCTCTTAATTTTTATAATCAATTGACTAATTGCACTTTTGAAAAATTTAAAGAAAACTATTTACTTATGTTTTATGGACTTTTGCTTGCTGTAATTATGGTTTTGATTTCGTACCCTTTATCAAAATGCTTTGTAAATAAAAACGACAAGAACCAATACACGCGAAACATATATAAATATGCAATTGCATTTGCAAATTATGGCTTTATGGGAAATTTTATAGTTTTGAGCATCTGGGGAGACGAAGCGCTTTTTAGATATTCAATGTTTACCTTTTTAATGACAATCCTATGCAATATATGGGGATTATACACTTTAATTCCAAAATCATCAGGTGAAAAATCTCTATATAAGAACATTAAAAATGCAGTTTTAAAACCACCCACTATCGCGTTGTTTTTGGGTATGATTTTTGGACTAATGAATATAGAGATTCCTGATTTTTTGTTATTTGCTCTTAAATCTGCATCTGATTGTATGGGTCCGGTTGCGATGATATTGACCGGTGTTGTCATTGGAGGATACCATATAAAAGAACTTGTAATCAATAAAAAGGTGTACATTATTACTTTGTTAAGACTTGTTGTTATTCCTTTATTAATGCTTGTTATATTAAAATTTTTAAATATTAACGATGAAATAGGTATCTTTACATTAATTGCGTTTGGAGCACCTTTGGGTTTGAATACTGTGATTTTTCCTGCTTCATTCGGAGGCGAGACTAAAACAGGTGCGTCAATGGCAATGGTTTCTACATTCTTTTCAGTTATTACAATTCCTTTGATATATCTTGTGTTCTTCGAGCTTTTGTGATAAAATAACAAATGTTGCAGATACTACTAAAAAAAGCTTTTTCGGAGGAAATTAAATGAGAAAACTGCAAAATTTAGAACCTGAGCGCGTATTTTATTATTTTGAGGAAATATCTAGCATTCCGCGCGGTTCTCAGAATATGGATAATATTTCCGAATACTGTTTTAACTTTGCAAAAAAAGCGGGGTTAAAAGTAATTCGTGATGAGGCGAATAATGTTATTATATACAAAGAGGGAAGTGAAGGCTATAAAAATTCCGCTCCTTTGATACTTCAGGGACATCTCGATATGGTGTGTCAAAAAACGCCGGAGAACAGCATTGATTTTAAAAATGATGGCATAAAAATTTTTAAAGATGGAGATTTTGTAAAGGCAGAGAACACATCTTTAGGAGCTGATAACGGAATTGCTGTAGCAATTATTTTAGCAATTTTAGAAAGTAAAACTATATCACATCCACCTATAGAAGCAGTTTTCACTACTGATGAGGAAATAGGAATGGTAGGTGCGGGAAAACTAGACTGCACTGTTTTAAGAAGCAAAAGAATGATAAATATTGATTCAGGTGAGATAGGAGTTGTGACTGCTTCTTGTGCAGGAGGAAGTGACTTTAAAATTTTTGTGCCTTTAAAACGAATTAAAGCGTGTGGTAAAAAAGTTTCTTTTACAATTAAAGGTTTAATCGGAGGTCACTCAGGGACAGAAATAGACAAGGGAAGAATAAACGCCAATATTTTAGCAGGAAGATTTTTAAATTATGCTAAAAAAATATGTGATTTCAACATAATTACAGTTAATGGCGGTGACAAGGCAAATGCCATTACACCTTTGTGCAATGTAGAATTAACAACTAATGATACGGATAAGTTTGTTTCAGAAATTGAAAATTATTTTATGCTTGTAAAGAAAGAAATTGAAGATAAAGAAGAAGCATTTGATATATCTTTAAGGGTGGATAACGAAGATAATTTCGATGTTTTTGACCAAAAAACGCAGGACAAACTCATATTTATGCTGATGCTTACACCAAATGGCGTGATTGATATGAGTAAAAAATTTAGCGGGTTGGTTGAAACATCGCTCAATTTGGGAGTTCTTACAACAGAAGAAAAAAATATAGTTTTGCATTATGCTTTGCGCAGTAACAAAAAAACATCTTTAGATTTTCTGGAAGAAAAACTTACAAGTTTTGCTTCTTATAACGAATGTAATGTTGAAATTTTTGGACATTACCCTGCATGGGAGTTTAAAGATGATTCAAAACTTCAAAAAATATACAAAGATGTTTATATGAAAAGTTTTGGGAATAGACCTGTTATAAACGCAATTCATGCAGGTTTGGAATGTGGTATTTTTGCTTCTAAAATTGAGGATTTAGACTGCATATCTGTAGGACCTGATATGTACGGAATTCACTCTGTAAACGAAAAATTGAGCATATCATCTACAAAACTATTTTATGAGAATTTAATATGTGTGTTAAAAGAGTTAAAATAAGACAAAAATGAAGTAGCAGAATGGAGAAAATATGGAAAAGAAAAATGAATTTAAACCTTATGTACCGGCTCAAAAAATAATGCCTGAAATTACAATTACATCCATAATTACTGGTGTTTTACTAGCTGTTATTTTCGGTGCGGCGAACGCATATTTGGGATTGCGAGTAGGAATGACAGTTTCGGCGTCTATTCCTGCAGCGGTAATTGCAATGGGTGTAATTCGTCTGGTTATGCGAAAAAATTCCGTTTTGGAAAGCAATATAGTTCAGACGGTTGGTTCAGCAGGCGAATCTTTGGCTGCAGGAGCAATATTTACAATTCCTGCCTTGTTTTTGTGGGCGGCTGAAGGAAAAGCAGACAAACCAGGCATACTTGAAATTACGCTAATAGCTTTAATAGGCGGACTATTGGGCGTGTTTTTTATGGTGCCTCTTCGTAATGCACTTATTGTAAAGGAACATGGAATTCTACCTTATCCTGAAGGTTCAGCATGTTCTGAAGTGCTTTTAGCCGGTGAGGAAGGAAGCTCAAATGCTACCACCGTATTTGCTGGTATGGGTTTTGCTGCAGTGTTTAAATTTATAATTGATGGTTTAAAGCTTGTATCAGGAGAAATTACTTATGGCTTTAAAGCTTTTGCTGGTGCGATAGGCACACAGATATATCCTGCAGTTATGAGTGTGGGGTACATTTGCGGTGCTAAAATTTCTTCGTATATGTTTTCAGGAGGAATATTAAGCTGGTTAGTTATAAGTCCTCTAATTGTTCTTTTTGGTGCTGATACAATACTTGCGCCGGGAGTTGAATCTGTTGGACAAATTTATTCCGAGGGCGGCGTAAGCGCAATATGGAGCACATATATAAGATATATAGGTGCAGGTGCGTTAGCAGCGGGTGGAATAATAAGCTTAATTAAATC
>JAZSQN010000143.1:0-11715 GCA_045537995.1 Congzhengia sp.
AAGGAGGTTATAAAATGAAAAAACAGTTATTAGCATTTTAGTAATTATGTTGATCGGGTTGCTAAGCGGCTGTATGGAATCTGAATATGAAAGGGCAGGAAAAGAATTCGGTTCTTGGGTTAATACAGACCCAAACAAATGGACAGACACTCAAAAAGATTACTTTAATAATTTTATGGATTGGGCAGATAAAAACTAACATATTAGCACAATACTTAGATTCACAAGGATTATTTCACTGTGAAATAATCTATTGCATTTTGTACCCTTATCTTTTCACTGCTTATTTTATATGGCTAAAAACTAATCGGTTTTCCAAAAAAAAGAGAACGCATTTGCGTTCTCTTTTTTTAATAAACACTTTATTATAATTTACTGATAAAATCTCCAATTCCGCGAACAGCCTCACGAAGTATGTCTGCCTCAGGCAACATAACAATTCGGAAGTGATCCGGTTTATCCCAAGCAAAGCCGCTGCCGGGAACGATTAAGACATGCTTGTCAATAAGCAGGTCATAAGCAAACTTTTTATCGTCTGTTATCTTCTTTTCAGCATCTAAAATTTTCGGGAAAACATAAAGGCCAGCATCGTTTTTAACATAAGAAACACCTTCTATTTTGTCAAGCTCTTCGCAGGTTGCTTTACGCTGTTCGTAAAGTCTTCCGCCCTCTTTTATCATGCTGTTTGGATATTCTGTATCATTTAGTGCAGCAGGAATAATTGTCTGCATAATTGAGTTAGCACCAAGTCTGATTGAGGCAACCTTTAAAAGTGCAGCGTTAATTTCTGCTCTTTCGCCATCAGGACCACTTATTACCAACCAACCGCATCTGAAACCGCATAAACAATGAGACTTTGAAAGACCATTCATTGTTATTACTGTTATGTCAGGAGCGAGCTTTGCCATTGCTGTATGCTCTTTTCCGTCAAAAACGAGTCTGTCATATATTTCGTCTGATAAAACTATCAATTTGTTCTTTCTTGCAATTTCAGCAATTTCCAAAAGAATTTCATTGGTATATAAAACACCTGTGGGGTTGTTTGGGTTGATTATAAGAATTGCTCTTGTTCTGTTTGTTATCAAGCTTTTAATATGCTCAATATCGGGATTCCAGCCGTTTTCTTCATCGCACTTGTAGAATACAGGTTTTGCATCGTTTAAAAGAATTTCATTTGTCCAAAGAGAGTAACAGGGAGAAGGTACTAAAATTTCGTCTCCTGAATTAAAGAGAGCTTTTGAAAGCATAGACGCAATTTCGCTTACGCCGTTTCCTATAAATATATCATCTATAGAAAAGTTTTGAACGCCTTTATTAATGTGGTATTCCATAATAGCTTCGCGTGCAGCAATCATACCTCTTATATCGCTGTAACCTAAAGATAGGTCCAGTTTTTCAATAAGTGCTGTTCTTACGCTTTCGGGCATTTTAAAACCAAATGCTGCAGGGTTGCCTGTATTTAATTTCAAAATCTTTTGTCCCTGCTTTTCGAGGTCCAATGCAGCGTAGAAGTTTTTACCGCGTATATCTGAAGCGATAGCGTTTAATCTTTCTGCTGTAAGTGACATTTAAAATTCCTCCATTTTTTTTAACATTGTATTGATTATAGCATTAAATCATGATATAATCAAATATATATATTCATATAATTATTATAAATAAAAGATTATGAGGTGAAACTATGTTTAGGTACGCCGAGTACATTTACAAAATATACGAAGAAAAAAGCTTTACAAATGCTGCAAAAAAGCTCTTTATATCGCAGCCCTCTTTGAGTGCTACGGTAAAAAAGGCAGAAGAGCATTTGGGATTTAAAATATTCGACAGAGCAACAACACCAATAGTTTTAACCGATGTCGGTCGTGTATACATTTCATCAATTGAGGAAGTACATAAAATAGAACGCAATTTAAAAAACTACATTGAAAACATGTATTCTTTAAATGGCGGGGAAATCACTGTTGGTGGGGCAAGCTTTATTTCCTCTTTTATTCTGCCGAGAATAATAATGGAATTTTCAAAAAGATATCCTAAAATAAACATTTCATTTGTAGAATCCAATTCTACAAGTCTTCAAAAAAGATTGCTTTCTGAGGAGGTTGAAATTTTAATTGATTATGATTTTGACAGCAGATTATATACGGCAGTACCGCTTATAAAGGAAAAAATATTACTTGCAGTACCAAAAAATCATCCTTTGAATGAGGTTTTTTCCGACAGGCGTTTAACAACAAAGGATATTGAAGAGGGCAGGCATTTAAGAAGTGATATTCCAAATATAAATTTAAGCGAATTTAAAGATGAAAAGTTTGTTCTCCTTAAAAACGGAAACGATATGCAAAAAAAAGGCTATAAAATATGTGCCGACTATGGTTTTGTTCCACAAGCAGTTATAAGTGTCGACCAGCTTATGACATCACATAATATAGCGAGTTCTGGCATGGGAATAACCTTTACTACAGACACTGTAATTAAGGCAACTCCCGATAATGGAAATCTTTTGTTTTATAAACTAAAAAGCCGCCATGCAGAAAGAATGCTCTATATTATTTATAAAACCAAAGAATATGTAAGCTCGTCAATAATGGAGTTTATAAAAACAGCAGAAGATGTTTATAAGCAGTTAAACTGAAGTTTTTTATTTTTTGCTTTTAGTAATATAAAATAAAACAATAAAACTGCTTATTATATAATAAATGTTGATTTTTTTAAAAAAATGTGCTACTATATTTTTGTGAATTTTATCTTAACAAAGGAGTTTTAATCATGAAAAAAGTTTATGAAGGAAAAACAAAGGATGTATATAGTCTTGAAAACGGCAATGTAATGCTTAAGTTTAAAGATGACTGTACAGGAAAAGATGGTGTGTTTGACCCAGGTGAAAACAGCGTAGGATTGACAATTGAAGGTATTGGTAAAGCAAATCTTCGTACATCAGTTTATTATTTTGGATTGCTCAAAGATGCGGGTATTAAAACTCATTATGTTGATGCAAATGTTGATGAAGCAACAATGGAAGTTCTTCCTGCAACTGTATTCGGTCATGGTTTGGAAGTTATATGCCGCTTGGTTGCTACAGGCAGCTTTATAAGAAGATACGGAGAATACATTGAGGACGGAACAGTTCTTTCTGGCGGTTATGTTGAATGTACATTCAAAAATGATGATAAAGGCGACCCGTTAGTAACAATGGAAGGTTTAGCTGCTTTAGGGGTTATGACACCTGAGATGTTTGAGAGCATGAAAGAGCAGACATTAAAAATCACAAAAATTGTAGCTGACGATTTAAAGACAATCGGTTTAGACCTTTGGGATATCAAGTTTGAATTCGGATATAACAACGGTGAGGTAATATTAATAGATGAAATTGCCTCAGGTAATATGAGAGTATATAAAGACGGAAAAATAGTAGAACCTGTAGAATTAACAAAGTTGATACTGAACAGATAATAAAAAGCAAGCCGTAGGCTTGCTTTTTTTTTGTAATGCACATGTAATTGACATTTTTGTTTTTTCATTATATAATTTTTATAATAAAATGAAAAAATATGTAGGTACAAATATAAACAGACACAGGAGAAAGTTATGACAGAATCAAATGGTCTTTTTGTTATTTTTGCTTTTATAGTAGCACTTATAATATCATACGCAACTACTCCCTTAACAATAAGATTGGCTCATAAAATAGGGGCGCTAGATGTGCCTAAAGATTCTCGCCGCATGCACAAAAAACCAACACCAAGAATCGGAGGAATTGCAATCGTATATGGCTTTTTGATAAGCGTTTTTTGCTTTTCGAACTTTGCGATTTCTGGTGAAATCAATAAATCTTTAATTGGTATATTGATAGGCTCTGTGATTATTGCGGTTTTGGGATTTTTAGATGATTTAAAACCTAAATCGGCAATTTTAAAATTTTTAATACAAATTATTGCGGCAAGCATACCTGTTTTTTTGGGTGTAAGGGTTATAGCTATTTCTAATCCGTTCACGGACCTTATGATGAAAATTCCTGATTGGATTTCGTATGGCGGTAGTATTTTGTGGATAGTCGGCGTTACTAATGCGGTGAACCTTATTGACGGACTTGACGGACTTGCGGCAGGGGTTTCTTCAATTGCTGCGGTTGCGCTTTTATCAATACTTTTTATGCAGCACAACATCAATGCAACCATGCTTATTGTAACAGCGGCGTTAGCGGGTGCCTGCTTTGGTTTTTTACCGTTTAATTTTAATCCTGCAAAGACTTTTATGGGTGATGTCGGTGCCACATTTTTAGGGTTTATTTTAGGATGTGTTTCGATTCAGGGCCCGTTTAAGACATATGTCTCATTTGCGATTCCGTTCTTAATTATCGGTCTTCCGATATTTGATACACTTTTTGCAATTATAAGAAGACTCCTAAAAGGTCAGGGAATTATGACGCCTGATCGCGGTCATATGCATCACAAATTAATAGATATGGGATTTTCTCATCGGACAACAGTTATAATTCTTTATGCGTTGAGCATAGTTTTAGCGGTCAGTGCAATTGTCCTTTTCATTTCGGATTTTGTGCGTTCGTTGGTGCTTATGATTGCAATAGCATTATTTGCAGCATTTATGATTATGAGTAGACACAATACAGAAAAAAGCGAAGAAGAAGAAAAGCCTTCTGATAATAACTCCGGCGAATAAATAATACAAAAAGAAGGTATGGTATGCATATCTTCTTTTTAGATTAAATATACTGTGAGGTAAGATATGAAAAAAATAAAAGTTATGACAGTCTTTGGAACTCGTCCTGAGGCTATAAAAATGGCTCCTTTGGTTAAGGCTTTAGAGAAAAGGGAAGAGATAGAATCTTTAGTTTGTATTACTGCTCAGCATAGACAGATGCTTGATCAGGTTATGGAAATTTTTGAAATTTCTGCTGATTACGACCTGGATATTATGCAGTCGGGACAAACATTGTCAGATATCACAATGCGGGCAATGAAAGGCATAGAAGAGGTAATAAAAAAGGAAAAGCCTGATATTGTGTTGGTACACGGCGATACTACCACAACATTTGCAGGCGCATTGGCGGCGTTTTACTGCCAGACAAAAGTAGGGCATGTTGAAGCAGGGTTAAGGACATATGACAAATATTCACCATTTCCTGAGGAAATGAACAGATGTCTAACCACTCAGCTTTCAGACCTTTATTTTGCGCCCACAAAAAACAACGTTGAAAATCTTTTGAAAGAAAACATTGATGCAGAAAAAATTTATAAAACAGGCAATACTGTAATTGATGCAATAAAAACTACAGTTAATAAAGATTATGAGTTTTCTCATGAATGTTTGAAATCTTTAGATTTTAAAAACAATAGAGTTATTTTAATGACAGCACACAGACGAGAAAATTTGGGAGAACCTTTAAGAAATATTTGTAATGCAGTACTAAAAACAGTTAAGGATTATCCTGATGTTCATGTAGTGTATCCTGTCCATTTAAATCCTGCGGTGAAGAATGTGGCATACGAAATTTTAGGAAATCACGAAAGAATCCATTTAATTGAGCCTCTAGATGTTACAGAACTTCACAATTTAATGAGCAGAGCATATATGGTAATGACAGACTCAGGAGGACTTCAGGAGGAGGCTCCGTCGCTGGGAAAACCTGTTTTGGTATTAAGAAACGAAACAGAAAGACCTGAGGCGGTCTTAGCAGGTACCGTTAAGATTGCCGGAGTAGAAAAGGAAACAATAAAAAATCTGGCAAAGGAATTATTGTCAGATAAAGATGAATATAACAAGATGTCTCACTCTGTAAACCCATATGGTGACGGCTTTGCATCGGAAAGAATAGTGGATGCAATACTTTATGAATTTGGTATTAAAAATGAAAAGCCATCAGATTTCAAAGCACAATAATTAATTCCGAAAGGATGATTTTATGAATAAAAAATTGAGTGCTAATGATGAAATTATAAAGAAAATCAAAAATATGAAGCAATCTGCTTATGAGGAGTGGATTGCCGATACAATTGTAAAAGTAGCAACAGAGGATGTCGATGAGATTGTATTTAATTTAAACGACAAAAACAGACTTAGTCTCATAAGCTTTATTGTCACATTGAACAGCAAAATAAAAGCATCAGGAAAAAAACTTCCGCTCTTAAAAATTGCAAAGGATGTAATTGATTCTTCGGGTGGCTTTATTTTAAGAGGAAAAAATACAGAAATCGATTGCTCTTTAGAAACTTTGCTTAATGGAAATAATGAAGAATTAAAAGCAGATATTTTAAAATCGTTCCTTGATTAAAAAATAAAACTGTACAAAAGAGGAGGGAAAACTATGGCGTTAAAATTTGTATTAGGACGCGCCGGTTGCGGCAAAAGTGAATACATATTAAATGATGCAGTAAAAAAAGAAGCATCGAAAAAAAATGCCATAATTATAGTTCCTGAACAGTACAGCCATGAGCGTGAAATGCAAATGATTGAAAAGACAGGCTATATTTGCGATAGCCTTTATGTTACATCATTTAATAGATTTGCGCAAAAAATAATTTCCGAATCAGGCCTAAAGCATAAAAGAGCAGACACTTCAGGTAAGGCTATGATTTTAAGCCGTGCAATATCCCGTTGCCGCAATAAACTTTCGTATTATAAATCAGCAGGCGAAAAAACAGGATATATCGACCTGTTTTTAGGGGCTATATCAGAATTTAAAAAAGGACAGGTTATGCCTGAAACCCTAAAGCTTGCTGCAGATAAAACAGACGAACCTCTTCTTAGGGCAAGGCTTTTAGATATAGGCTTAATTTACGAGGAGTATAACAGATTAACAAGCGAATCTATGTGCGATGGTGATGATGATGTGACACTTTTAGCCTCGCTTTGTTTCGGGAATGACTACATCAAAAATGCATGCATTTACATTGATGAGTTTTTTAGATTTACAAAAAATGAGCTTTTTTGTATACAATCATTTTTAGCCAGCGGTGCAGATGTCACTGTGTGTTTATGTCTTCCTCATGATGAAAGAAAAAATACAGTATTTGAAAGTGTGTACGAGACCAAAAACCTACTCGAAAAATATGCAAGGGAGATAGGCGTCGTCATACACGCTCCTGTTTTATTAGACGAAAATCACAGATTCAAGTCAGATGAGCTTAAAACATTAGAAACAGCAATGGCAAAAAGTTCAAAAATCTATGACAAAAAAACTAATGATATAAAGCTTTATGCATTAAAAAACAGATATGACGAAGTAACACTTGTTGCCTCAAAAATAAAGAGGATTGTAAAAGAAGGTGTATCTTTTTGTGATATCGGTGTGATTGCAGGGGATTATGACGGGTATAAGGACCTAATTAAAAGTACCTTTGCTCTTTATGAAATTCCTGTTTTCATTGATACCAGAAAAAGATTTTTAGACCACCCAATTGTAATTTATCTTTTCTCTGTTTTTGATTTGCTCTTAGGAATAACAACCGACAAAGTAAGTAGCTTTATGAAGTCGGGATTTTGCGATATAACAATGGAAGAAGCAGCAAAACTTGAAAATTACGCACTATCATCTGCAATAAATTACAACGATTGGCTTGATGATGAGAGATTTTTGAAAAAAAGTGCAGGTATTTTTGCAAAAGAAGAAGATTCAGGAGATGAAGGACAATACTATCTTGGATTAAAAAACAAAGTTTTAGGGCCTGTCGTCTCTTTGAAAGAAAATATTTCAAAATCAAAAAATGTATTGGACAGGGTAAACTCTCTTCTGGCTTTTTTTGCAGAAACAGGCTTGCAGGATAAAATTGTTAAAATATCAGAAGATTTTTATAATAATGGAGAATTAAATCTCTCGGATGAATACACTGAAGTTTATAATATAATAATAGAAACTTTAGAGACAATGAAAGATTGTCTGGGAGATGAAAATACAGGAATATCAGTTTTAAGAGAAATCTTTCTGGCAGGCTTTTCGCAAAGGAGCATAGGAATAATTCCAAAGGTATACGATAGCGTGGCTTTTGGAGATTTGAACCGCTCCGTTATAAAAAATAAAAAGGTGCTTTTTTTAATAGGCGTGAATGAAGGAATATTTCCAGGCATACCGTATTCAAATATGCTTCTTACAGATGAAGAGAGAGCGTACTTAATAAAATGCGGAATATCTGTTGCTCCCGATAGTAAAAAGTTGATACAGGATTCGGAATTTTCTCTTTATGAGGCGGTAAACACAGCACGCGAAAAGCTGTTTTTCAGTTATCCTATTGATAATGACGGAAAAGGTATGCGTCCTGCAAGTTTTATTGCAAAGCTCAAAAGAATATTTAATGAAATTGAAGTCTGTGCGCCTGTGGCGCAAGAAGAACTGCCTCCTGAGATATCAGTAGCATCTAAGCAGTCGGCATATACATATGTGTTAAGATATATTGACAGTTTAAGTGAAAATACACTGGCAAAGACTTTAGCAGATGAGCTTTGTAAGGATGATGAGTACAGAGAAAAAATCGAGCGGGCAAAGGTGTTTTCTGCTTATGAAAATAATGCGGGTAAACTAAGCAGTGATACTGTACATAAACTTTACGGTAAGAGTCTTACTGGAAGTGTATCGCGATTTGAACGATTTTCAGCGTGTCCGTTTTCTTTTTTTGTTGAATATGGATTGCGTGCTAAAGAACGCAAAATAATGAAAATCGAAGCGCCCGATATAGGCAGTCTTCTTCATGAGGTTGTGGAAAGATTTTCAAAAACTGTACGCGACAGAGGAATGTCTTTTAGAAAAATCACTAAAAGTGAGCAGAGAGAAATTTGCGATGAAATAATAGAAGAAATGTTTGGCGCAATGATGATTAGTAAATTCTTTGCTAAGGGAAGAATTGAGGCCTTAAAAACGAGGCTTAAAAGCCTTGTTGCAAAGTCTGTATGGGCAATTTGCGAACATGTTTCGCGCGGAGAATTTGAACCAAGTGCATTTGAACTTTCTTTTGATAAGAACGGGGACATTAAGCCCGTAACGGTAGAGCTTCCTACAGGTGAAGAAATAACAATGATAGGAAGAATAGACCGTGTTGATACTTACTCTGATGAGGGAAAACTATACATCAAAGTAATAGACTATAAGTCGGGCGCTAAAGGATATTCACTTTCTGACATATTTAATATGACAACTCTTCAGCTTTCTGTTTATATGATAGCAGTAACTGAAAACGGAAAAGATATTTTCAAAAACGATAATACGGCTTTTGGCGGAATGTTCTATTTCAGGCTCGATGACCCCATAGAAGAAGGATTTCCTGATAAAGAGGCAGATGAAGAAAACTCGTTAAAAGCATTTAAAATGAGTGGGCTTTTAGCTGACAATGAAAATGTGATACGCGCAATGGACAGAAATGCTTCCGGTTGGTCAGCAGTAATCCCAGTGTACATCAAAAATGACGGAACGGTATCTCGTTCACAGTCTAAACTTGCAGATGCGGAGCGTTATGAAAAGCTCAAAAGGTATGTTAAAAATGCAGTAGTAAAAATCGGGAAGGAAATAATATCGGGAAATGTTGATATCAAGCCTGTAAGAGACTCAAACATTACACCGTGCTCTTATTGCAGATATCGCATGATATGCGGATTTGACCCTGAGATTCACTCTTGTAGATATACAAAACATTTTTCGTCTGATGATGAAATATGGGAAGAAATGTAGCGGAGCTGTAGCAAGATTATTTTGCTACAGCTCCTTTTTATTTTTCTAATAACTTTTTGATTACAGCTTTTGTATTTTCCCGTGATAATATAATTTCATCTGTTGCGTTTTCAGGAATATACATAACACTTGCATAAACGCTATCAACAATAAATCCCATATCAAGAAGTGCCTTACTGTCAGAAAGTCTTACTGCCACAGGTATACCGTTTCTTGATACGATATCATCTTTAGGGATACCGGATAAATCAACATACTCACTTATTGGTTCAAAAAAATCTTTTGAAATGAATCTGTCAAGATTTGTTTTGTCCAGAAGAATCAGGTCTGAGCGGCTATATGCTAAAGTGTTTTCAAATTGGGCTATTGAGAGCTGATCATTTTGCCCGTCTCCTCCCTCTGTTATATAGAAGGAATCGGTTTTTATGTGCTTTTCTCCGTTATTATCAATATCCCGTATTGATTCGCCGAGAACATCAGCATAGTTGTAGTCCTCCGTGCTTAAAGGACGGGCAAAAACTGAAACAATTGATAAATCGTGCGGTTTTTCATCGCCTTTAAAACCTGAGGTGTATGAAATGGCAGCCCAGATTCCCACAACAACAGCTATTGCTGCTACTACTTTCCATTTATGGTAATACCAGAAATTATCTATTGTTTCCCAAAAGCTAAGTTTCCTCTTTGATTCATTCATAACAACACCTCGATTAGTTGTTGTTAAGTGTCTTCATTGTCGGGAAGAGCACTCCAATAATTTATAACTCATTATAACTCTACATAACCCTTTATGTCAAGCCATTTCAAAATATTTGATTTTTCATAAGTATTCATAACTCTACATATATATCAGGAGAAATGGTGTCAAAATTGGTGTCAATGGTGTCGTAACACTCTGTTACAACGCCATCTTGACATCCAGACCACTAAATACCTTCTGCATAAGGTCATTTGTGACGTCTGTGTAATGCATCCTGAATTACGTTTACATTAACGCCATTCTCGCATAGTTTTTTGGCAAAATAGCGTATTAAATATATTGAATTCAACATCGATAAGTGATACAATAAAGGTAGCATGTTATAATTGTGTGTCTGTATTAAATTTAGTATGAGAATGGCGTTTATTTTATATCGGCTTTTGTTTACTCCAATAAGTCCTTCAGATTTAAGAACTTTACCAAATGTTGCGAGGTGCTATAAAAATGAACCAATTAATCATCGGTCAACAACTTTGGTTTGTTGATAAAATTAGTGGCGAAGAAGTTAGCGTTACCGTAGAAAGTGTAAATACGGGCTACTTTACATTTTTCTATAAAAGAAAAAAATAGAGTGCCCTATACAAAAATTGGGCGAAAAAATTTACCCGGTTGTTTTTTACAAAGGGGAGAGGTTTAGATATAGAAATAAAAATTGGGAGACATCTAACGGAGAAATATATAGCAAATCATATCAAGAGAAAATAGAAAAATGCTATCATATAAGGAAAAAATACACCTATGATAGCGGAGATTTGATTCAACTAGGTAGAATTGCTAAAAACGACAAAAAAATTATTGTGGCAATAAATTGTTTTGAAGCAGCTATGGTTAAATCTTCAAAATACGAAATTAGTAGTTTTGTATCAGAATTATCATCTTTATACAGAATCGCAAAAACTCCTAATTCTTCCATTTCTCTATACAATTATATTTGCCGAGAATACGCAGATTTCTGTTTTGAAAAATCATTTTTAACATCTGTGGCTTCGGCATATGCCGATATAGGGTTCAAAGAAAAGGCATTAAGCTTGGCTGATAGTCTATATGGTAAGTTAAGAGGCAAAAAAGATAACGAGTTGAATAATTTATATAAAAGACTTGATTCATTATGATAGTTTGGTTTTTGTTTTTATCAAGCATATACATAACACTTAATTTTTCATAAGTCTATATATCACATATATGAAATTGTGTAGACAGTGTTGCGAACAAAGTTAATACATTTTATATACATAATATTCGTTAGATTGTCCTCAAAAGTTATAAAATAAACAAACATTAAATT
>JAZSQN010000087.1:0-3764 GCA_045537995.1 Congzhengia sp.
TGCGAAATAGGTAAAAACTTTATAGACAGCGATGATGAAAAAGAACTCTATAAAGAGGGTATGAAGCGCATTCATTTACAGGAAAGAGCATTGCTTTACAGAATGCTTGAGGGTACAGAGAAACAACCCGGCCTAAGACATATACCAGGTGTAAAGGTTTATGTTGATACAGAAGATATCACACAGCGAGACTTAATTGCTGCTATCGGTATCGATGGTATAGACTTCACAGAATGTGTTGCAGAATACCAAAAACGCGGTGTAACAGTATATGAAAGAGTAAATACAAGTATTTATTCAAAGAGAATCGTAGAAGCCTTAGGCCTTAAAGGCGCAATAAGAGTTTCTCCTTTACATTGTCATGGTAAAGAAGATATTGATGAATTTTTACGAATCACAAAAGAAATTGCAGAAGAATACGCAAATTAATAAAAATGCGGATAGCAAAGCTATCCGCATTTTTTATTTTAATTAAAGCATATTTAATATTTCTTCTTTTGACAATAACCCTACGCTCTTATTTGTTACGGCTTTATTCTTTATCACAAACAAAGATGGGATACTCACTATTTTAAATTCAGCAGCAAGCTCAGGTTGTTCATCAACATTTATTTTGCATACTTTAATTTCAGAATGCTCGTCTGCAATTTCATCAACGATCGGAGAAAGCATTCTGCACGGTCCGCACCAGCTTGCCCAAAAGTCCAATAATACCGTTTTTTCGCAATTTAAAACTTCCTGCTCAAAATTTTCATTGGTAATTTCAATCACTGACATAATATCTTCCTCCTATGTATTTAGTCTTACTTTAGTATATCATAAAAAAGTATGAATATCAATAGATTACATTATACTTGAAACTTTTAAAAAAATATGATATAATTTCTTTGAAATTTATATAGAGGTGAAATTAATGAAGATAACTGATACCATTAAGTATATAGGAGTTAATGACCATAAAATAGACCTGTTTGAAGGTCAATATGTTGTTCCAAATGGTATGTCATATAATTCTTATGCAATTTTAGATGAAAAAATTGCAATATTAGATACCGTAGATGCAAATTTTAAAGACGAATGGCTTAGAAATATAAGAATTGAACTTAACGGCAAGAATCCTGATTACCTTATTGTTCAACATATGGAACCCGACCATTCAGCAAATATTTCGGCTTTTGTAGATGCTTATCCAAGTGCTAAAATAGTTGCTTCACAAAAGGCATTTGCTATGATGAAGAATTTCTTTGGTACAGATTTTCAAGATAAGCAAATTGTTGTAGGCGAGGGAGATACGCTTTCGTTGGGTGAACATAACCTGACATTTGTGACCGCTCCAATGGTGCATTGGCCCGAAGTTATCGTAACATATGATGCAAAGGACAAGGTGCTGTTTTCAGCTGACGGTTTTGGGAAATTTGGAGCGTTAGATACTGAAGAAGACTGGGCATGTGAGGCAAGACGCTACTATATCGGTATTGTAGGAAAATACGGAGCACAGGTTCAAGCTCTTTTGAAAAAAGCACAGGCGTTGGATATAGAGATAATCTGTCCCCTTCATGGACCCGCGCTTAAGGAAAATCTGGGCTATTATTTAGGACTCTACAACACATGGTCCAGTTACGACATTGAAACAGATGGAGTTTTAATTGTATATACTTCTGTTTATGGGAATACTAAAAAGGCAGTTCTAATGCTCAAGGATGAACTCGAAAGAAGAGGTTGTCCTAAGGTTGTCGTAAATGATCTTGCAAGATGCGATATGGCAGAGGCAGTTGAAGACGCGTTCAGATATGGAAAAATTGTATTTGCAACCACAACATATAATGGAGATATTTTCCCGTTTATGCGTGAATTTATTCACAATCTTACAGAACGCAATTTCCAGAACAGGACAGTGGCATTTATCGAAAACGGTAGCTGGGCACCTATAGCAACAAAGGTAATGAAGACGATGCTTGAAAAAAGTAAAAATCTCACTTATGCAAAAACAGATGTAAAAATTATGTCTGCACTAAATGAAGAAAGCAAAACACAGATTGTAGACTTAGCAAGTGAATTATCAAATTAAAATTTAAATACCAGGAGGTAGAATTTATGAAAAAATATGTATGTGATGTATGTGGATGGGTTTATGACGAGGAAACCGGAGCTCAGGATTTAGAAATTGCTCCAGGAACAGAATTTTCAGAGTTGCCCGATGATTTCGTATGCCCATTATGTGGTGTAGGAAAAGACATGTTCTCAGAACAAGAGTAAGACAGTTCCCGCATAAGTTTGATACTTAATGCGGGAATTTACATAAAGAGGTGTTTATATGGAATTGGTATTGATGACGGCTATAGGCGTTGGTGGAGCAACAATAATAGGTGCTTTAATAGGTTTTGCCTTTAAGAAAATATCTCATCAATTTTCTGATATCGTTTTATCGTTTGCAGCAGGAGTTATGCTGGCAGCTGCAATATTGGGACTTATAATGCCATCGGTTGAATATGGAGGAAAACTAGGGCTTTTAGTGACAATCACAGGAATATTTGCAGGATCAATATTCTTAAACCTCATAGATAAGCTCGTTCCGCATATGCACCGTCTTGTAGGAGTCGAAACTAATGATAAAAACAACACAAATTTAAGTAAAGTATTACTCTTTGTTATGGCAATTGCTATACACAACCTTCCTGAAGGTATAGCTGCAGGCGTAGGATTTGGTTCAGGAAATACATCTAGAGCGCTTATGATAGCGGGAGGTATAGCACTTCAAAATATCCCTGAGGGAATGGTGATTATAGGACCTATGCTTGCAATAGGCGTAACGCCAAAAAAGACATTTGTTTGCGCTATGATTACAGGACTTGTGGAGGTTGTAGGAACACTTATAGGATATTTTGCAGTAAGTGTAGCATCTTTTATTCTTCCGTTTGCACTGGCGTTTGCAGGAGGAACGATGCTCTATGTCATAAGTGACGAAATGATTCCCGAAACACATGCACACGGAAATGAAAGGGGAGCAACATACGCTCTTTTAGTTGGTTTTTGTATCATGCTTATTACTGATGTTTTGCTGGGGTAAAATAATATCAAATTGTGAAACAATTTTAATAATAAAAAGACAAAGTACCCTTTTTGGGTGCTTTGTCTTTTTGGTCGGGATGACAGGATATTGCCCGCCTGCAGGCGGTGCGGTGGTCGGCTCTGGTTACCACTGGCAACCATTCACTACCGACCCTTCAAATCCCGTCATCCCCTAAATAAAAAACACAGAGCACCCAAATGGATACTCTGTGTTCTTGGTCGGGATGACAGGATTTGAACCTGCGGCCTCTTCGTCCCGAACGCGCTCTAAAGCCTGATATATAGCGTTTTTTACTTTTTTTAGCCCTTTCCGCTACATTTAAAATACTCTTTAGCCATCTTATCTCCACTGTTTCCATATAGTCCAGAACTAACTGTGGGATAACATGTGGTCAAAAAAGTTCTTCCGTAATAGGACTAAAATAAAACCTTTGCGGAAGAGTTTTTTTAATTATCATATCAAAATTTATTATACATTAACCAAAGAAAATTGCACTGTTAAAACCATTATAAAAATTCCTTACATCAATTGTAAACTGAAATGCAATATAACGAAAATCAAGCGAAGTCTTGATTTTTTTGTCGAATAGGTGTATAATTAATACATAAATTTTCGGAGGCTTATGCTATGGTAACATATCAAAGACTATGGGAAACATTGAAGAAAAGGAATATTCGCAAGCATGACCTAATGG
>JAZSQN010000018.1:0-3773 GCA_045537995.1 Congzhengia sp.
TGAAAATTCTTATTGAAAGTGATAAAATTTAAACATATTTTTTTAGGAAGTGGATATTATGACTAATATTTTAATAGTAGGACTAGGATTAATAGGAGGTTCTTTAGCCAAAGCATTAAAAGATTTTCCAGATTCGTGCATATATGGTCTTGATGTGAACAGTAACACACTAAAACAAGCAAGTGATGATGGGGTAATACAAAAAGGTTATACATATAAAGATAATATTTTAGAAAATATGGATGTCGTGTTTTTATGTCTTACTCCCGAAAAAACAGTTAATTTTATTAATAAAAACAAATTTAAGCCAGGTGCTTTAGTTACTGATGTATGCGGAGTAAAAGGATATATTTTTAAAGAAATTACTAATAAAGATATTGATTTCATAGGCGGACATCCAATGGCAGGGCGTGAATGTGATGGTTATGAAAATTCACAATCTACTTTGTATAAATGTGCAAATTATATTGTTGTAAAACAAGATACTAACAAAAAAGAAAATCTTGAGTATTTAGAAAAAATTATCAAGTACATTGGATGCAAACATATTACATATACTACAGTTTCAGAACATGACGAGATGATAGCATATACCAGTCAATTGATGCATGTTGTAGCAGCAACTCTTTGTGATAATGAAATTTTAGATCGTGCAGAATCATTTTCTGCTGGCTCATTAAGAGACTGCACACGAGTGGCAAAATTAAATCCTGATATGTGGACAGAGTTGTTTGTAGAGAATAAAAAAGCGCTCTCTAAGCAAATAAAAATTTTTACAAAAAGCTTAAAAAAAGTTGATAAGATGATTAAAAAATCAAATAGAGACGGCATAAAAACATTTTTACAAAAAACATCCGATCGTAAGAAAAGATACCTAGCCGAAAAAGAAAAATACGAGAAATAGTGGAGTAGTGGTACATCATTTTCAGTGGACAACTTACCAACTTTTCGTTTTTGCATAGTATGTATCAGAACGAAAAAAGGAGGTAAAGCTACTATGGGATGCGATAGAGGTCTTTTCGGTTTTAATGATAACAATAGCTGTTTATGGGTTATTCTTATCATCGCTTTAGTTGTTTTCTGCGGCTGCGGTTGCAACGACTAATTAAAAAATAAGAGACTGCAAAATTGCAGTCTCTTTTCTTTTTTATTCTTCGTTTTTTAATCCTGCAAGCGGATTATTATTTGCAGCAGTTCTTAGCTGTTCGTCATCTAAATGAGTATAAATTTGTGTGGTTGATAAATTTGTATGACCCAGCATCTCCTGTAAAACCCTTACATCAACATTTCCATATCTATACATTAGTGTTGCTGCGGTATGACGCAATTTATGGGCTGAATATTTAGAAGTATCAAGCCCTGCAGCCTCTAAATGTACTTTTACTACATGTTGAATCGTTTTAATGCTTATGCGTTTTTTTAATCTGCTTAAAAAAAGTGCATTTTTATCTGGTGATTTTATACCTTCTTTGGGGCGCTCGTTCGCTATATAATCAGAAATAGCTTTTTGACATGCGTCGTTTAAGTATATTGTACGCTCCTTGCTACCTTTACCAAACACTGTTAATTTGTCATCTTTTATATTTTTAATATCTATACCAGCAAGCTCGGAAAGTCGTAACCCGCAGTTTAAAAAAAGAGTTAAAATAGCATAATCACGGTATTTTTGATTTCCGTCAACACTCTCGAGGAGTTGCTTGCTTTCGTCTAATGAAAGGTATCTGGGAAGAACTTTTGGTATTTTAGGTGAATCTAATTCAGCAGCAGGGTTAGTCTCTACTAACTTCGCCTTTGTAACCATATATTTAAAAAACGAACGAAGAGAAGATACTTTTCTGGCTCTTGAATTTGCGTTATTTAATCGTTCACGAAGAGTATAAGAAAGATATTCATAAAGGTCATGTAAAGTAATTTCCTCAATAAAGCTTACAGGAATATCTTTAATTGATATTTCATCGAAATTTTCAATTTCTGCTTTTCCTTTTAATACTAACATATAACGAAGGAAAGTTCTTAAGTCAAAAAAATACTCATCAACTGTATTAGAAGATTTTCCTTTAATAGTTTCCATATAAGTTATAAAATCTTTCAGATAAAACGGCGCGTCTTCTAAGAGTTGTCTGTTACGCAAAGAATCACATCCTCAATTTATATTAATATTTAAGTATTAAGCAGTATTTATGTGGATTTAATATAGACAGCGAGTCTTACCTTAATATGTATTCTTATAAAAAATCCTACTCCCAATTATACAAAATTCTTATTTTGTATAATTGGCTATATTTAAATTATAGCTATTCTCCTTTAAAATGTCAATAGAATTCCGACTTTTGTAACAGAAATATAATATAAACCCTAAGGAATATACCTTTAGGGTTTATACATTATGAGGCAATTCTGTTGCAAGTTCTCCCAAGTGTTCTGCTTCGTCGTAGCGCAAAACTTTCGGATTATCTACATATGTATAATCTACAACTGTTACAGATGCATTTTTAACAAATTCAAAATCACGCACTTTTGTAATATCTTTATTATTCCATACAGTTGAGATTACTCTTATAGGCATCGCGTGTGTTGCAATTAAAACAATCTTTCCTTCATTCTCTCTTGCAATTGATTTTATCTTTCTATTAAAGCGCTCTAGTAAATCGCGTATACTCTCCCCGTTAGGACAAGTGCAATTTCCTAAATCATTAAGCCAGGTCTTGAATTCAACGGGGAATTTAATACGCAAATCATCATATATCTCTCCCTCAAAATCGCCACCGTAAATTTCACGCAGTTCTTTAGATTCTATAACATCTATATTCTGGCTTTTTGCGATTATTTTTCCTGTTTCTAAAGCTCTTGATAAATCACTTGAGTAAATTCTATCGATTTTATATTTTTTAAGATACTCCGCAGTTTTTCGAGCTTGTTCCTTTCCTTTGTCAGTTAATGGTAAATTTAAACTTCCGTTAAAACGATTAGATTTATTACCCTCACTCTCGCCATGACGCACAAAAATAAGTATGGTAGACAAAAAATCACTTCCCTTTTAAAAAGAAAATAAGGACTAACGAAATGTTAGTCCCTTAATTTCTAAATGATTACGCAATAGCATTAAGTTTTAATGCAAGCTGTGACTTCTTTCTAGAAGCGGTATTCTTTTTAATAATTCCCTTAGCAACAGCCTGATCAATTTTCTTAACAGCAACCTTAAAAGCAACTTCTGCTTCTGCTTTATTACCGCTAGCTGCTATTGTTTCGAACTTCTTGATATATGTTCTTAATGCAGATTTAATCATGTGATTTCTTAAAGTTTTTGTTTCGATAACTTTAACTCTCTTTTTAGCTGATTTAATGTTCGGCAAATCTTTCACCTCCAACCAAACTTACTTGACTTTATGTATTTTAACACATTTATTTTCTAAATGCAACTATTTTTTTAATTTTTTTTTCAAAAAATAAAAATATTTAAACTTACTATTGACATTTGAGGTTTAATTAGGTTATAATAACACTTGTGATTTTGTCGCAGAGTAATTCCGCAACAAATGGGAAACAGTATATTTTTGTTTCCTGCACTCGTTTGCGCGGAAGGAGGGAATCAAGTAAATGTCAGAAATTAGAATAAAAGATCATGAATCTTTAGATAGCGCATTAAGAAGATTTAAGCGTTCTTGCGCGAAAGACGGTGTTTTATCAGAAATCAGAAAACGCGAACATTACGAAAAACCTAGCGTTAAGAGAAAGAAGAAGTCCGAAGCTGCAAGAAAAAGAAAGTTTAAATA
>JAZSQN010000079.1:0-11017 GCA_045537995.1 Congzhengia sp.
TTCACCCGATAACATTTTTGACAATGCAGCGTGTTTTCCCTTGCCATTTATTAAAATTAAAATTGTTTTTGATTTCATAATCGATGCCATACCCATAGTGAGCGCCTTTGTCGGTACATCTTTGATGTCTGCGAAAAATCTTGCATTAGCATCAATTGTATCATCGGTAAGTCCGGTTACATGCGTGCCCGAAACTAGATTTTCATCAGGCTCATTAAATGCAATATGGCCATTTCTTCCAATTCCTAAAAGCTGTAAATCAATGCCACCATGCTCTTCGATATGCATATCATAATCTTTACATTCTTTTTCTGGGTCCTGTGCCTTACCATTTAAAATATGAATTCTCTCTTCTGGTATGTTAATCTTGTTAAAAAGATTATCGTGCATAAAGTAGTAATAGCTCTGGTCGTTATCTTTTTCAATAGGATAATACTCATCAAGATTAAAGGTAGTTACATCTTTAAAATCAATTTCGCCTTTTTTGTACATATCAGCCAATTCATTATACGCTCCAACAGGTGTGGAGCCTGTTGCTAAACCTAATACACAGTTTGGCTTCAAATGTACTTGAGCTGCCATAATTTTTGCAGCTTCTTTTGACATTTCTTCATATGTGTCACACACAATTACTCTCATAATCACACATCCTTTTTAATTTTTATTAACAACTTGATTATACACCTTATTAATTCTAAAATCAATATATTTTTTTAGTTTTTACTTATTTGGTTTTTTAATGAAATTAGCAAAAAAAGAATTACGCTATTGTAGGTTCTCCCATTCTTCATATAATATCAGCACTTTTTCATTTAAGTCATCAATCTCTGTGCTTAACTCCGAACATTTTAAATAGTCTGAAACATTTTCAGGAAGTGTTAATTCCATTTCAAGTTGCGAAATTTTTTCTTCGACTTCAGTAATTTCTTTTTCAAGTTTTTCTGCTCTGTTTTTTCTTTTTCGCTCTTGGGCAGCAATTTTCTTGTTCGCTAAATAATCTTCTTTTTCACTTGATACTTTTTGTTCTGATGTTATTTTCTCGCCAGAAGTAATTTTTGAGCTTTTTTCAAGAAAATATGAATAATTTCCGCTGTAACTTTCCAATTTTTTATTATTTATCCTCATAATTCTGTCAGATAATTTGTTTATAAAATACCTGTCGTGAGATATAGCAAAAATCGTTCCCGGATAATTTATAAGAGCATCTTCTAACATTTCGCGGGATTTAATATCCAAATGGTTCGTAGGTTCGTCTAAGAGCAGAAAGTTCGAGCGTTTAAGCATAAGCTTTAAAAGCATAAGTCGCGCTTTTTCTCCTCCCGATAATCCGGATATAATTTTAAATGCATCGTCTGCCTTGAATAAAAATCCTGCCAAAGCATTTCTTATTTCTGTGACAGTAAGCTCGGTAAAACTATCGGCAATTTCATCAAAAAGCGTTTTGTTATAATCAATTGTTGACTGCGTCTGATCAAAATAACCTATATCAACATTTGTACCAATTTTTATTTCTCCGCTATCTTGTTTTTCATTTCCTAATATCATTTTGAAAAGCGTTGTCTTTCCACAGCCGTTGTTACCTAAAAGAAATACCTTTTCTCCCCTTCTTATTAAAAAGTCTATATTTGAAAAAAGGACATTTTCATCGAAAAATTTCGTAAGATTTTTAACACATAGCACTTCGTTACCGCCAGAGCGTAAAATCTCAAATCGCGGCTTTATATTATCGAGTTCTTCTTCCGGTATAACCAATGTTTCCTTTAGCCTGTCTACAGATTTTTGTTTACTTTCTGCAGTTTTAATATTTCTCTCACGGTTCCACCTTTTTTGTTGTTCGATAATACCCTCGATGCGCTTAATTTCGCGCATTGTGTTTTCGTATTGTCTCTCTTTGAATTTTTCATTTTCTTCTTTCTGACTCAAATACTTTGAATAATTTCCGTCATAAGCAGTGAGCTTTTGATATTCAAGCTCATATGTTTTATTCGTTACTCTATCAAGAAAATATCTATCATGAGAAATAACAATAAAGGCACCTTTATAATTGATAAGAAAATCTTCAAGCCATTCAACCGATTCAATATCTAAATGATTAGTAGGTTCATCTAAAAACAGAAGATTAGAACCTGATAACAATATTTTGCACAAAGACACTCTCGTTTTTTGTCCGCCACTTAAAATAGAAAACGGTTTTTCTAAATCTTCTTTTTTAAAACCTAATCCTAAAAGACTTGCTAAAACCAAATTCTTATAGGTATAACCGTCTTTTTCTCTATATTCTTCCGTTAATCTGTGAAGTTTTTCCGCATTTTCTGATGCGTCACCAATACCTGATTCAATATTTCCGGTAAGTTCTAAAATCTCCTCTTCTATTTTTCTTAAATGAGAAAAGATTGTTAATACTTCTTCATAAACAGTTAATTCGGAATTTATTCCTACATGTTGTTCCAAATATCCTATACTTATATTTTTGGATAAAAACACATCGCCACCATCAGGACATTCGCCCTCTAAAATCATTTTAAATAGAGTCGTTTTTCCTGTTCCATTTGCTCCTATAAGTCCTATTTTATCATGTTCTTCTACGGAAAAAGATACATTTTCAAAAAGGCAACGCTCTCCAAAATACTTATTTACTTTAGATAAACTAAGAAGACTCATTTTTAAACCTCTACAGTTTCTATTCCTGATACCGCCTCTTTTACTAAACGGTCAAAATCTACAAGTTTTTCAGATTTTTCAATGTTTTCTAGTTTTGGCTTTGTAAGCGGATGTCTGGGGGTAAATACAGTACAACAATCTTCATAAGGCAAAGTTGAAGTTTCAAATGTGTCAATTTGCCTTGCTATTGTAATAATTTCTTCCTTATCCATTCCTATAACAGGACGAAATACCGGCATTTTAACAATTTCGTTTGTTACATACATCGCCTCAACCGTCTGGCTTGCTACCTGTCCGATACTTTCTCCTGTTACCAGCGCTTTGGCGCCTATTTTTTCTGCAACCTTTTCTGCAATAGCCATCATAAATCTACGCATTATAATTGTGAGTTGGTCTTCCGGACATTTTTCTTTTATTTCTAACTGTATATCTGTAAAAGGAACAATGTGAACTTTCATTCCTCCCGTATATTTTCCTAAGGTAGCGGCTAAAGACAAAACCTTTTCTTTTGCGCGTTCACTTGTGTACGGGTGAGAAAAAAAGTGAACTGATTCAAGCCCTAATCCTCGTTTTGCACACATAAAACCAGCAACAGGACTATCAATACCGCCAGACAAAAGAAGAACCCCTTTAGAGTTTGAACCGACAGGCATACCACCTAGTCCTTTTTCACGATTACAATATACATAAATATTTGTCTCTCTTACTTCTGCTGTAACAAGTTTTTCAGGATTTTTAACATCAACCGCTAAATTCGGATAACTTTCAGCCAGGTGACCGCCTAATTCACGGCATATTTCAGGAGATGTAAGAGGATATTTTTTATCTGCTCTTTTTGCTTCAACCTTAAAAGTTTTTGCATTTATAAGCTCCTCTTTCAAGCACACCTTTGCCTCTTCCTTTAGTTTTTCAAAATCCTTTGAGAGCACATAGGCTTTTATAATTGAAACAATACCAAATACTTTTTTTAAACTTTCAACTGCATCGTCAATTACATTTTCGTCTGCCATATCAACATAAATAGTTGCTTGTGCACGCCAGATATCAGCTTTGTTTGGACGAAGTGCCGCCCTGATATTTTTTATAAGTAAATCTTCAAAGGCATGTCTGTTTAATCCTTTTAAAATTATTTCTCCGTATTTTACCAATATTATCTGTTTCATTTTTCTTCTCCCTGAATATGCTTTGCTTGAATTGAATCAGCTAACCTACAGATATACATAATTCTTTCACTATTTTCATGAGCCTTTTTATCTGTAAAGTTATCGAGCTTTTCAATAATATCAAATCCGTTAATCTTTAGTGCTTCTGTGATTTCTGAATCGCTAAATGCGTGTTCCGTATGAATTTCATCAAATCTGTTATAGTTTTCTTCTTCCTTTACAAAAAATGTAAGATAAAAATCACAAAGCCGTTCTTCTTTAATATAATTGTTCTCCCAGATATAAAAAACCTTCTCGTTGTCAAATGTGAAAATATTATTCGCCAAAACATTTTTAAATTTATATTCTGTGTTTATATCAAAAATTAAAATACCGCCCGGCTCTAAATAATTATTACAATTTTTAAATACTTTTCTCAAACTTTTTATATCAGGCAAATAATTAACACTGTCTAAAGTAGATACGATTGCTCCTACTGTACCATAGAGTTCAAAATCCTCCATACTTTGATTTAAAAATAGAATGTCAGGATTTTTTTCGCGAGCAAGTTGTAACATTTCAAAAGATGCATCAGCGCCTATCATTTCGTAGCCTTTTTCTGCGAGTTTGCAGGTCAAAGTGCCTGTACCACATGCAAGGTCTAAAACTAAATTGTTTTTTATATTTTCATTTTTTATTTTATCATCTATTATATTTGCAATATCGTCATATGGAACATCTTCCATAAGCAAATCATAGATTTCTGCAAATTTACTGTATGCGTCCATTCTAAACATCCTTTTTAACTTCTTCCCAATATTTTTTGATAGTATTCTCGTTCTTATTTTCCGAAGGATTATAATACTTTTTATCACGAAGGTTTTCAGGAAGATAGCTTTGTTTTACATAATTGTTTTTATATTCGTGCGGATATTTATAGTCTTGTCCATGTCCGAGTTTTTTTGCTCCACTATAATGAGAATCCCTTAAGTGTGCGGGCACTTCTCCAAAATTCCCGGATTCAATATCTGCCATTGCCTCGTCTATTGCGCACACAACTGAATTTGATTTTGGTGCTGTAGCTAAAAGCAGCACTGCCTGTGCAAGCGGAATTCTTGCTTCAGGTAGTCCCAACTGCATTGCACTGTCTATACATGACTTCACAATAGTTGCAGCCATCGGATATGCAAGTCCTATATCTTCTGATGCTATTACCATTAGCCGTCTAGAAACTGATGCCAAATCTCCCGCCTCGAGTAATCTTGCCAGATAATGTACCGAAGCATCCGGATCGCTGCCCCTTATCGATTTTTGAAAAGCAGACAAAATATCATAGTGGCTATCTCCATCACGGTCATAACGAAAGGCTTTTTTTGATGCAGCCTGTTCTACTATATCAGTACTTATTTGTATTATGCCGTCTATTGTGTCAACCGAAGCATTTACACATAATTCCAATGTGTTTAAAGATTTCCTTACATCTCCGCCACTGGTCTGCGATATTGCATTTAAAGCCCCTTTTTCAAACTTTATTTTAAAGCCTAGTTCACTTTCTAGAATCTTTACTCCGCGCTTTAGGGCTTTTTCAACATCTTCTTTTTGTAGTGGTTTAAATTCAAACACCGATGAACGACTTAAAATTGCATTGTAAACATAAAAATACGGGTTCTCGGTAGTGCTTGCAATAAGCGTCACTGAACCATTTTCGATAACTTCAAGCAAAGACTGTTGCTGCTTTTTATTAAAGTTTTGTATTTCATCTAAGTAAAGTAAAATGCCGTTTTCTGCACCAATTGAACCAACATCTGCAATTATTGCTTTTATGTCTGAAACAGACGCGTTAGTGGCATTTAACTTATATAAGCGCTTATTACACATCTTGGCCGCAATATTTGCCATTGTTGTTTTTCCTGTACCTGAAGGTCCATAAAATATCATATTTGAGATATTACCAGACTTTATTATTTTGTATAAAAGTTTATCAGGCGCAATCAAATGTGTCTGCCCAACAAAATCTTCTAATTTTTCCGGTCTTATCCTATCTGCTAAAGGACTCTGCATTATAACACCTCCAAGTTTCAAAAAAGGTCTGCCAAACACATCGTTTACAGACCTTTTGTATTATGATTTTTTCGTTGCAATTACAACCTTACGGTTTGGCTCTTCACCCACACTATATGTCTCAACATCTGAATTATTTTGAAGAGTTGCATGGATAATTCTTCTTTCATTTGAGTGCATCGGCTCTAAAGTAATTTTTTTGCCTGTGCGTGTTACTGTTGTTGCAAGATTTTTTGCAAGTTTAATCAATGTCTGCTCGCGTCTTGCTCTGTAATTTTCAACATCTAAGATTACTTTTACATAATCAACATCGCCTTTATTTACACAAAGGTTTGTTAAATGCTCTAAAGAATCTAATGTGTCTCCACGCTTGCCAATGATAATTCCCAAATTATCGCCAATAAGGTTTATTCTCATAACCTTACCTTCGCGCTTTATATCAAAATCGACTTTCATCCCCATAGAAAAGAAAACATCATCTAAAAAACTGCGTGCTCGTTCTTCTAAATCTACATCAGCAGTAACTCTAACTACAGCTTCTTTAGCACCAATACCAAACAATCCTTTGCTACCGGAATCAAGTACTTCAACTTTTATATTGCTTCTGTCGAGCTTTAGCTCGGCAATAGCTATTTCTATCGCTTCGTCAACGGTTTTTGCCGTTATCTCTACGCTTTTACTCATATCATACTTACCTTTCTTATTTCTTTTTCTTCTTTTTGCGTTCTCTGAAATGTTTTTCGTCATCAAATACAACATTGGGTGTTTCTACTTTTAAAATTTTATTCAAAAGGAAAATTTGCGCAATCTGGAACAAGTTTGAAATTGTCCAGTAAAGTCCAAGACCTGCAGGAAGTGTTACTGCAAACCAAGCAGTCATAAACGGAAAAATTACATTCATCGTTTTCATACTTCCAGCTGCTGTATCATTTTGTGAATTTGTGCCAGATATCTTACTTGTAATAACAGAAACAAGGTATGTTGTAAGACCTGCCAGCAAAGGAATTATAATGTATTCTACATGCTGAGAAATATACGCAATTGTCGGCGTTACCGATAAATCAAATCCAAACAAGTCAAAATTAATAAGGTTTCCTTTTTCAACAATGTCGCTTATTTTATCAAACGAAGCATCCATATTTTTTGCCAGACTTATCTGATCAGTTACAGTTGATGAACCAGTAAGGCGTTCTGCAATAGTTGCTATTTTATCTTTAGATAACATCATAACATAGCTCATAGGCTTTCTTATAATATTATATAAAGCAATGATTATAGGAAATTGCAACAACATAGGAAGGCAACCGCCCATAGGACTAACTCCTGCCTCCTGGTAAAGTTTCATCGTTTCTTGACTCAACTTCTCTTTATCCTGTGCATATTTTTCCTGCAATTTTGCAAGTCTGGGTTGCAATGCTTGTGTCTTTTTCATTGATTTTTGTTGCTTGATATTAAGCGGAATCAAAACCAACTTTATTATAATTGTAAACAATACAATTGTCCATCCATAGTTTCCGACAAACATATAGATACCGCGAAAAAGGTATCCTAAAGGAACATTAATAATATCAAAAACAGAGTTCAAAATTTTCCTCCTTACAAAAGGTTTTAACTTATTTTTCTACGGGGTCATACCCGCCTTTACAAAAAGGGTTGCAGCGAAGAATACGCCATATAGCCATAACACTACCGCGTATAACACCTTTTTTTTCAATCGCTTCTATGGCATACGCCGAACATGTAGGGTAAAATCTACAACATGGCTTTTTCATCGGCGAAATTCTTCTTTGATAAAATTTAATAAGTATGATTAAAACCTTTTTCATAACTAGCACTCTCGCAAGACTATTTTAAAAATCCTGCACGATTAAATATGTTTTTTACGATTTGAGATGCCTCATCATAAGAATCTACAACTATGCTACCTTCTTTTGCCGAAATGATAAAATCATAGCCTGTATCTATTCTTTCCTCCAAAAGTCTGTAGCTTTCACGAAGCAATCTTCTCAATCTGTTTCGCCTGACGGCTTTAGCGAGTTTTTTGCCAACTTTAAAACCAAGTCTGTTAACATCTAATCCGTTCGGCAAATAATATAATATGAAGTATTTGTGGTATGATCTCTTCCCAAGTCTGTATACTTTTAAATATTGCTCATTTTTGTTTAAGCTAACTGTGTTTTTCATAATTCCCAATTATGAACAAAGTCGCTTGAGCATGCCCAAGCGACCAAATTTTCATAAATTCTTATGCAGATAATACTTTTCTGCCCTTCAGTCTTCTTCTGGCTAAAACCTTTCTACCAGAGCGAGTGCTCATTCTGTTTCTAAAGCCATGATCCTTTTTTCTTTTTCTTCTATTAGGCTGATATGTTCTAAGCATAGTGCTACACCTCCTGATTTCTAATAAAGCACACCACAAATTAACTACTTATCCTCAAATATTATACATAATTTATCCTTCAATGTCAATACTTTTTTTATATTTTTTCCTCTTTCGATTACAATGTTAATAAAAAATAAATTTTGATTAATTTTATCTTGTTATGCAACCTCATCTTTGTTATAATTATAAAGTAAAATGAATTATTGGAGGCTGACATATGCTTATTGACTTATCATGTCCTGTTGAAAATCGTGGAACTACTGTAAAAACAAACTCCGAAACAGGCGAACAGTACCTTTTATTAAAACTTGTAAACATCAGCGAAAAGACCATCACTGCACTAAATTTTAATCTTAAAGCTTTTGATGAAAACGGTGTGGAAATATGCGTTATGCCTATCGAATTAACCGATCTTTCAGCTGATCCTAAAACTTTTTTTGCAGAAAACAAAGCAATTTCTTTAAATGATATACCTGATGCGAAGAATTTTATCATTGATATTACATCTGCCATTTTCGAAGACGGCGATACATATGAACCCTCTTTGGAAAATACAGTTGAATTCAACAATGCTGAAACATCGATTGAAAACGCCTTACTTCTCCGCAATTTCATTCCTGAGGCTGTATGCTTTGCAGAAGAAAAAGACAATCATTGGAGATGTGTGTGCGGAAGACCTAACTTTTTGGATTCTTCTGAGTGTATTCGTTGCGGAAACAAGAAAGATGAAGTGCTTACAAAATTCTCTTCTTGGGATTCTTTACAGGAAACTATTAAAGCTGTAGAATTTGAAAACGAACAACTTGCAATAAAAGAAGCGGAAGAAAAAGAACTTTTACTTAAGGCAAAAAAAGCAAAGATAAAGAAAACTGTTATTATCACTTTAGTAACAATTTTTACTTTAGCTATTCTTGCTGTAATAGGTTTTTTTGGCAGAAATCTATATTTTAATTTAGCAGCAGATAACGCAGCTAAATCAGGTGATTATTTAAAAGCCTATGAATTGTATTCAAAAACCGGAAGCAAAAAAATAGGTGAAATCGGAGCAAATGTAAAGGGAAACACCTTTTCAAATTTAATTTCCAACGGATTTGCCACAGAAGACGAAAATTACTTTTACTTTTTTGCGTATGACAGTTCAACTGGTCAATATAACTTAATTAAAGAAAATAAAAAAACTAATGAAACATCTATTTTAACAGATACTGCAATAGGTTTATTAAATTCCGTTGGTGATTACATTTACTACATTAATAACGAAGGAAAGATCTGGCGCACATCAAAAGACGGAAAACAAAGTGAGCTTATTGTTGATAAATTGGCTTACATGATGACAGTTGTAGGAACTGATATTTATTATCTCACGCCTGAATATGACAACCCCAACAATCTTACTGAAGAACAATGTGAGTTACTTGCATCACAAGGACAGCTAGAAACATTTTACAGAATTCATAAATATAATATTGTTTCAAAAAAAGACAAAACTGTTTCAGAAGAAAATATCTCATCATTTGATGTTCATAACGACAGAATATTCTTTACCACATACAACGAAAATCCTTCTGAAAACAGCATTCTAAAATCAATGACATTAAAGGGAAAAGATATTAAAACAGTTGTCGATGTGCCCGTTTACAGCTTTGAAATAAAAGGAAACGATATTTACTACATCAAACTTTTTAACAGTCTAGATGACATCACTTCAAATGAGTATGCATACTCTTTGGCTAAAACAGACCTTATCAGCAATACAGTTGTAGATTTATTGCCAGGTTCTCAGGTTTTTAACATGAATTTCTCAAATGACAATCTTATCTATATTTCTCTGAACAATTTAGAGAATACAGATGAAAATGCAGACGATATTAATAATTCTACTACATTTTCAATAAATTCAACTAATTTTGAAACAGGAGTATCAAAAGTATTAGTATCTGGAGATTTAAGAATATTTAATGTTGCCGGTGATACAATTTTTGGCATTTCTGACAACGGTATGTTCAGATTGAAAGTTGATGGTACAGGTTTTGAACCTATCTATGCAGATGGAACTTCTAATCCTCCTGTTAATGAAAATGATTTAACTGAAGAAACAGCAGAATAATATGTATAAACTAATAAATTCTTGGAAAAAATTATATTAACCTCACAAGACACATTCAGGTGTATAACACCGCCCCTTTTTTCACAATAAAAACCGGAAGACTTTTGTCTTCCGGTTTTTATTCTTCTATCTTAAGGAGTTTATAAGCGTTTTTCCAGTAAATCATTTCATATTCTTCTTTTGTAAGTCTTAATCTTTTTAAACATTTCATTTCAAATTTATGATTAGAAAGTGGATAATCTGTACCAAAAAGTATTTTATCTGCACCATGTTGTCTTATCATTTCTCTTGCATCTTTACTTTTCATAAATCTTACCGAACTTGATGTATCAAAGTAAATATTTTTACCGAAAAGATATTTTTTTGCATTTTCCCATTCACTGTATCCTCCTAAATGCGCTCCAATAAAAACGATATCTGGATACATATTCATAACATTTGAAAGCCTAACAGGAGACGCTGCATCGGAATTTTTATCTCCTAAATGTATTAAGACAGGAAGTTTTGATGCAATCTTTTCAAACATTTTAAGGGCTTTTTCTTCGTCGATTTTAAATTCCTGAAAAATAGGGTGAAATTTTATACCTTTAAGACCTAAACTGATTATACGGTCAATTTCAGCATCAATATCATCAAGTCGGAGGCCAAGCGGTCTTAGGAAGA
>JAZSQN010000010.1:0-11837 GCA_045537995.1 Congzhengia sp.
CCTTCCGATAAAGGATACAGATTCTATGTTAACGAGCTTATGGAAGGGTACGAAGCAACACAACAGGATATTGATTTGTTAGCAGCAGCGATGACGGTTAAAATGAGCCAGTTTGATAAGGTTATAAGGCAGGCGTCAATGCTTTTGTCGCAACTCACAAACTATACTGCCTTTTTAATGACTCCTCAGCTAAAACAAGGTGCAATTAAAACAATAGAGCTTATTCCTATAGATACAACATCTTTTTTAGTTGTTCTTGTTACTAACGAAGGAATTATGAAGAATAAACGAATAATTACTCCAAATGGTGTAAATTCGGAATATATTCCTAAAATATCTTCTATCCTAAAAGAAAAGCTTTCGGGATTGTCATTAGACGAAATAGGAATAAAAAAAATATCTGAAATAAAAAGCGCATTAGGCGAGAACGGAAAAGTTCTTATCCCTATATTAGAATTTATATCTGAAATCATAGATGATATTCAAAAGGAAACAGATGTTTATTTAAGCGGTGTTTCAAATATATTTAATTTTCCTGAGTACCGCGATATAGGAAGAGCAAAGGAGTTCATTGAATTTTTAGATGATAAGAACTCTATAACAAAGGCTGTAGCCGATATGGAAAAAGATGATGACAGAGTAATACGGATAAGAATAGGCAAAGAGAATGATCTTGACATTATGCAAAATTTAAGTTTAGTAACTACTGATTATCATTTGGGTAATCATTCTGCTGGTAAAATAGGCATTATAGGACCAACTCGTATGAATTATTCAAAAGTAGTTGCAAATATAAATCAAATTTCTGAATATTTAGAAAAGCTTTTGAATGAAATATATTCAGAAAATGACGGAGGTTGATAGAATTGACAAAGAAAAAAACAGATGAGAACATAAAAAACTTAAGCGAAGAAACAGAAAATGAAGAGATAGAAGAGGTGTCAGTAGAACCACCTAAGGAAACAATTGAAAAAGAAAAGTACGATGAACTTTACGATAAATATTTAAGATTGATGGCAGAATATGACAATTACAAAAAAAGAACTCAAAAAGAGAAAGAAGAGTTGGGAAGCTTTACTGTTGCTGACACAATTTTAAAACTTCTTCCTGTAATCGACAACCTAGAGCGTGCATTAGAAAGCATAGAAGAAAGCGAAAAGAATAAGTTTTCTGAAGGAATAGAAATGGTATTAAGGCAAATTTTTGAGATATTTGAAAAATTAGGTGTTCAAGAAATAGATGCTTTAGGAAAAGAATTTGATCCTAATTTTCATAATGCTGTCATGCACATAGATGATGAAAATTACGACCAAAATTTTGTGGTCGAACAGTTTATGAAGGGATATAAATATAAAGATAAAGTTATAAGATACTCAATGGTAAAAGTAGCAAATTAATTAAGTTCATAACATTAGTAAATATATTAGGAGGAAAAAACTATGGCAAAAATTATTGGTATTGATCTTGGTACAACAAACTCATGTGTAGCAGTTATGGAAGGCGGCGAAGCTGTTGTAATTCCAAATGCAGAAGGAGGAAGAACAACACCCTCTGTTGTTGGCTTTTCAAAGAACGGAGAAAGATTAGTTGGTCAGGTGGCAAAAAGACAGGCCGTTACAAACCCTGAAAATACTGTTATTTCTATTAAAAGAGAAATGGGAAATGCAACAAAAACTAAAATTGATGATAAGGAATATTCACCTCAGGAAATTTCAGCGATGATTTTACAAAAGTTAAAGGCAGATGCTGAAAGCTACTTGGGCGAACCTGTAACACACGCTGTTATTACTGTACCTGCTTACTTTAACGATGCGCAGCGTCAGGCAACAAAAGATGCAGGAAAAATTGCAGGTTTAGAAGTACAGAGAATTATAAATGAGCCTACAGCTGCTGCATTAGCATACGGACTCGACAAAGATAACGACCAAAAAGTAATGGTATACGACTTAGGCGGTGGTACATTTGATGTATCCATCTTAGAGCTTGGTGATGGTATTTTTGAAGTTTTAGCTACAAACGGAAACAACAGACTTGGTGGCGATGACTTTGATCAGAGAGTTATCGATTTCTTAGCTTCTGAATTCAAGAAAGAAAACGGAATAGATTTAAAGGCTGACAAAATGGCGCTTCAGAGATTGAAGGAAGCTGCCGAAAAAGCAAAAATTGAACTTTCAGGTGTTACAACTACAAATATAAATCTTCCGTTTATTACAGCGGATGCATCCGGCCCGAAACACCTTGATATGACATTAACACGCGCAAAATTTGATGAATTAACTCACGATTTGGTTGAAGCAACAATGGAGCCTGCAAGAAAGGCTATGGCTGACGCAGGACTTAGCGCAAGTGATATTGATAAAGTTTTATTAGTTGGTGGTTCATCTCGAATTCCTGCTGTTCAGGAAGCCGTTAAAGCTCTTACAGGAAAAGAACCCCATAAAGGAATAAATCCTGATGAATGTGTAGCTTCAGGTGCTGCTATTCAGGGCGGTGTATTATCAGGCGATGTAAGCGGTATCGTACTTTTGGATGTAACTCCATTATCATTAGGTTTAGAGACATTAGGTGGAGTATTTACAAAGCTTATTGACAGAAATACAACAATTCCTGCTAAAAAATCACAGATATTCTCAACAGCAGCTGACGGACAGACAAGTGTTGAAATCCATGTTTTACAGGGCGAAAGAGAATTTGCGGCTGATAATAAGACACTTGGTCGTTTCCATTTAGACGGTATTCCTTCAGCTCCCAGAGGTGTTCCGCAGATTGAAGTAACATTTGATATTGACGCCAATGGTATCGTTCATGTTTCGGCTAAAGATATGGGAACAGGTCATGAGCAGAATATAACAATTACTGCAAATACAAACCTTTCTGATGAAGAAATCGATAAAGCAGTAAAAGAGGCAGAACAGTTTGCGGCTGAAGATAAGAAGAAAAAAGAAGCTGTAGATATAAGAAACAGTGCAGACACGTTAGTATACCAGAGCGAGAAGTCTATTAATGAGCTTGGTGACAAAATTGACGCTGCAGATAAGACAGCATTAGAAGGTCTTGTTAACGATTTAAAAGAAAAGCTTAAAGGCGAAGATACAGACGCAATTAAAGTGGCAACAGAAGAGCTTTCTAAAAAATTCTATGAAGTAAGTTCAAAAATCTATCAGGCTGCACAAGCAGCTCAACCTCAAGAAGGTGCACCTGCTGATGACGCGGCAAAAGAAGGTAATGTGGTAGATTCTGATTTTGAAGAAGTAGAATAATTTATTTGACAAATCTTTTCTAACTAGGATATAATGAGTGGGGGTGAATTTTTTGGCAGAAAAGCGTGATTTTTATGATGTTTTAGGTGTATCAAAAAGTGCTACTGATGACGAAATTAAAAAAGCGTACAGAAAATTAGCAAAAAAATATCACCCTGACTTAAATCCGGGAGATACCAGCGCGGAAGAAAAGATGAAGGAAATAAGTGAAGCTTATGAGATTCTTTCAAACAAAGAGAAAAAAGAGCGTTACGATCAGTTTGGTCACGCGGGAGTAGATCCTAACTTTGGTGCCGGAGGCAATACCGGAGGATTTGGCGGTTTTGGTGGCTTCGGCGGGTTTGACATGGGAGATATTTTTGGAGATATTTTCGGTGGAGGATTTTCTTCACGATCAAACGCTCGCCGTGGACCTGCGCGAGGTTCAAATGTTACAACTGAGGTAACTATTTCCTTTGAAGAGGCTGTGTTTGGTTGTGAAAAGGAAGTTACTTTATATAGAATTGAGATGTGTCCTGATTGTGATGGCACCGGCGCTAAACGCGGAACAGAGGTAACAACCTGTTCTGTTTGCGGCGGAAGAGGACAGGTAACAACTACTCAGCGTACAATTTTAGGAAATATGCAGACTGTAACAACTTGTTCTGCTTGCGGCGGAAAAGGCAAAGTGGCCAAAGAACCATGCGTCAAATGTGCAGGAAAGGGAAGAGTAAAAAAATCAAGAAAGATTAAAGTTAAGATTCCTGCTGGTATTGACGATGGTCAGACAATTTCTTTGAGCGGACAGGGAAATGCCGGTGAAAAAGGAGCTCCAAATGGCGATTTATATGTCGAAGTAAATGTGAAGCCAAGTACTTTGTTTGAAAGGAACGGGTTTAATGTTTCTTATAAAATGGACATAAGTTTTGCCGAAGCGGCACTAGGTGCAACGGTTGAAGTGCCTACTTTAGATGGTAAAGTAAAATATGAAATACCTGAAGGAACGCAGCCGGGTACTGTTTTCAGGTTCAAGGGAAAAGGTATTCCTTATCTTAGAAGAAACGGTCGCGGAGACCAATATGTGATGGTAAATATTGTTGTTCCCAAGCATCTTTCCAATAAACAAAAGGAACTGCTTAAGGAATTTGCGGGAATGTCTAACGGAAAAACCAAATCAAAGAGTTTCTTTGATAAAAAATAACTTAGGGGATGATGAAATGTCAGAATTACTTAGAGAAACAAAAAACGGCTGGGAAAGAATCTCAGCGGAAGAAAAGAAAGCGATTTTTGATTTTTGTGAGGGCTATAAAGATTATTTAACTTCATCAAAAACTGAAAGACTTGCGGTTAAAAATGCAATTGAAATTGCAAAATCTTACGGTTTTGTAGATGTAAATGAAAAAGATTCTTTAAAACCCGGTGATAAAGTTTATTTACTCAACAGAGAAAAAACAGCATATTTTGCGATCATTGGTGATGATGATATTACAACAGGTATAAATTATGTTGTAGCACATGTTGATTCACCTCGTATTGACATAAAAGCGCACCCTTTATATGAAGATGCTAATATGGCTCTTTTAAAGACTCATTATTATGGTACAATTGTTAAACCTCAGTGGACTGCATTACCACTTTCTTTAATAGGAATTGTGTATAAAAAAGACGGAACAAGTGTGGAAATTAATATAGGTGAAGATCCTGCTGATCCTGTTTTTTACATAAGCGATATTCCTCCTCATTTAGCTAAAGGAAGTAAACTTGTCGAAGGCGAAAATCTAAATATTATAATCGGAAGTATGACAGCAGATAGTGAAAAGGATAAATTCAAGACTGCTGTAATGGAAATTTTAAATGAAAAATATGGTATAACAGAAGAGGATTTTGGAAGTGCTGAAATTGAAGCAGTTCCAACAGGCGATGCTCGTGATGCGGGCATTGACAGAAGTTTGGTAAGTTCATACGGTCAGGACGACAGAGTTTGTGCATATACTTCTTTAATGGCTATTTGTCATACAGAAAAACAGAAAAAAACCAGTGTATGCGTTTTAATTGACAAAGAAGAGGTTGGCTCTATGGGCAATACAGGTATGAAAGGTGCAAGCTTTGAATATTTTACAGCTACACTTATTGCCAAAACAAAGGGAGATTACAACGAATACATGAAACTAAATACTTTTAGAAATTCTTCATGTCTTTCTGCTGATGTTATTACTGTTTTTGATCCTAATTACGCGGGTGTGAACGATAGATTTAATGCATCATATCTTGGTCACGGCGTTTCACTTGTAAAATATACCGGTTCAGGCGGTAAGTGGAATTCATCAGACGCAAATGCAGAATTTGTTTCTAAGATTCGTAATTGCCTGGATGAAAACGGTGTAATATGGCAGTATGGTGAATTAGGTAAGGTTGATGGCGGCGGCGGCGGAACAATAGCACAGTTTGCTGCAAATCGTGATATCGATGTAATCGACTGTGGTACAGCTTTATTTTCCTTACACGCACCTTTTGAATTAGCTTCAAAGCTTGATGTTTATATGACATATAAAGCATATAATGCATTTTTCGGTTTAAACTAATTAAAATAAGAAAATCCACAGAACTTCTGTGGATTTTCTTTTAAGGAAGTATTGTATGGATATAAAAATAAGACAAGCTGTAAAAAGTGATATTTTTACTCTAAAAAAACTATGGCAAATTTGTTTTAACGATCGTATGAGATACATTGATGTATTTTTTGAAAATATGTTTAAAGAGGAAAATACAATAGTAGCAGAAGTTAATAACAAATTAGCAGGTGTAGTTTATACACTAGAACTTACTCTTTCTAAAAAGAAATTTGTATACGGATACGCCATAGGAGTATTTCCTGAGTTTCGCGGAAACTCCATATGCGAATTGATGCTTAACTATATAAAAGAACAGTGTAAAAAGAAGGATGCTATTTTTGGGTTGCATCCTGCAAATGACAAATTGACAGAGTTTTATAAAAAAATTGGTCTTAGTGAAATGTACAGCTTAAAAATTGTTGATGCTACAGACTTTAAAAGTGAAAAGGCGTATAGCTTTACAGATATATCTGCGGAAGAATTTTTCAAAATGCGTTCAGAGACATTTAAAAATTGTGTAAACTGGGATAAAAAATCACTTGAGTATATTTTGAAAAATGGAGAAAATGTTAAAAAGATAGAAATTGAAGGTAAACAACGGTATATTGTTATAAGTAAAGTGAACGAAACGCTCACAATTAAAGAAACAACATTGACTGATGAAGAAATATTAATGGTCAGCGAATATATAAAAAATACCTTTAATGGAGAAAGAATAATTTATTTATTGCCAAATACAAGCAGACTTGATGGAAAAATAAAGCCTATGATTTTAGGATTTTCCGAGAAAAATGAGAGTGTGTATATGAATTTATTTTTAGATTGAGGTGCTAATATGAAGAAAAAGAGAGTCAAAGATTCCGTAGCCGAACAAGTTCAGATACTAACACAGGCAAACTTAAATGGATATAGCAGACTTTTCGGCGGTCAACTTATGGAATGGATAGATATTGTAGCAGCGGTTGTTGCAAGACGCCACTCCGAAAAGAATGTTACAACTGCTGTAGTAGATATGCTTGAATTTAAAGAACCAGCCTATGCAAATGATACATTGATAATATCTGGAAAAATTACTTATGCAGGTAAAACCTCTATGGAGATAAAAGTTATGACATATGTAGAGGCGTTGTCAGGAGAAAAAAAGCTTATAAATACTGCATATATTGTAATGGTTGCTTTAGATGAAAATGACAAACCGACCAAGATTCCAGAATTGATTATTGAAACAGATGAAGAAAAGCTTGAATATGAAGCAGCGCTTTTAAGAAAAGAAAGAAGACTTGAATATAAAAAAGAGACTAGGATTTCCTAGTCTCTTTTTCTTTAATTTTCTGTAACTTGTGCTATCTTTCACTTTACTTTTTTTCTATATTATAGTAAAATATAATCGATATATTATTTGTTATTGTATGAGGTGTTTTATGAAACTGTATAGAAATATAATATTAGTTTTAGTAGTTGTTGCTTTGCTATTTACGGCACTTGTTTTTGTAAACAAGCTAAATCCAAATGAGAGTGACAATCCCGAAGATAGCGGTAGTGAAAGTACAGCGATTATGCTTTTAGAATTGAATGATTCCGATGTTATAAAAATTGATGTAAAAACTTCGGATGAGCAGTACAGCGTTTCCGATAAAGACGGCGCATGGACATTAAACGATGATAAGAATTTAAGAATAAAAGAAAATTCATTACAGTCTTTTGTTTATTCTTGCGCTTCGCTTTCTGTGGACAGGCTAATAACTGAAAACGCTCCGGACGCGGCAAAATATGGTTTTGATGAACCTAAAGCGACGATAGTAATTCATTTAAAAAACGGTTCTTCAAAAACAATTTATGTAGGTGACGAAACAATTGACAAAAGCAGTAGCTATTTAAAATTAGCAGATGATAATAAAATATATTTAAAAAGTGCTTATGGCATCAATAAAATCGCACCTGATAAGAGTTCTTTTATAAAGCTTGAAATGATTGATATAGACACAAGTGATTTATCACCGCTTTCACATGTTTATATCACAAAAGAAGCAAAAACAAATGTTAAGTTAAAGTGCGTAAATGAAAATATATGGAAGATGATTGAACCGGTATACTCAGATGTTAATGGCCAAGTTTTAGCTGATAATGTGCTTACTCCTGTTTCAACATTAAGTGCAGTTGATGTTGTGGAAGTACATGCTAAAGATTTAAAACCTTACGGACTTAAATCGCCATACGCCGAATTTTCTATCGGATATAACGGAAAAACTCAAAAAGTTGTTTTTGGAAACAAGTTTGAGAATTATAGGTTCGCAATTTTGGATGGATTTGATACGGTATACATTGTGAAGGAATCGGCGCTTTCATTTTTAGATGTTCCTTATGTTGATCTGATGAGTAAGCTCATACATGTAGAAAAAATTGATGATGTAAAAAGAGTAGAAATAAAAGATCCAAACACAGATTTGGTTTTAGAAACAAATGGCGAAGAGCGCTTTATAAATGGAAAGAAAACTGACAAGAGCAGTTTTTCTAAAGCGTATCAGGCGATTATCGGAATTAGTCTTTCAAGCATCGATTTAACTTCTGCACCAAACGCTAATTCTGACGCAACAATTAAATATACAAAAAATGACGGAAGTGTTGTTAATGTATCATTTGTTTCAATAGACGACAGAAACTACAGGGCACTTGTTGATGGCAAAGGAAATGGAATTGTAAATAAAAACGCCGTTAAAGAAGCAATTGATTTTGTAAAACAAACACTTAATGCGATTAAATAGGAGGCGAAGGTCATTAACAGAAATCATTTCAAGCAGATAATAAAATCAAATGTTTTGTTACCCGCATTTGTTTTTGAGCCACAAAAGGATATAAAGAAAATCCTTAATGCGCATATAGAAAACGGTGCTAATGTTTTAGTTGCGCCAACATATTTATATAAGACGAAATCTGAAAAAGAAAAGGTACTCGATGATACAATAAAACTTGCATCTGATAAGGTTTTTGTAGCAGGTGCTGTGTATTGTGATAATACTAAAACAGTATTTTCAGGGGGAAATCTATCATTTGACGAGTTCTATAATAAGATAAAAGAAGAAGTTGGATTTATTTCTAAAACTCAGAATGTATCAATGTTATTTTTGATGGGGTTTGATACTTTGCCAGAGGCTAAATATGCAGTCTATGCCGCAAAGGAAGTTTGTGACTTACCTATATGTATAACATTAGATTTTAAGGGAGACAATCAACTTTCAGACGGATATGATATAGCGACTTCTACAATAACTCTTCAAAGTCTGGGGATAAGCGCATTAGGTGTTATGGCTGATGATGCTGATATAGTATTAGATGTTATTTTAGACATGAAGGAATTTGCTTCTGTACCTTTATACGCTATACCTGCAGCAAATACCTTTATCACACCGCACGAATTTTCAGAATATGCACCAGATTATATTAACAATAAATGCGTAATGTTTGCAGGTGGAAAGGGAACAAATGAGAAATTTACTGCGCAAATAGCCAAAAATCTCTGGCAGGCAGAACCATTTATGCCTGATTTTCCTACCGTTAATGCCATTTGCGGAAAAAACAATATATTCTTCATGGATTTTGAAAATAAAGCCATAGGGACACACAAAGAGCTAATTGAGATAGATTTAAAAAACATTCGGAACGAAAAAGAAATAGATGAAATAATATTAAAAATTCAAAGTGCAGGTCTTCCGCCTGTATGTTTTAATACAAAAGAATTAGGAATATTAGAACGAGCGATAAAATTATATCCCGGAAGAGCTGCTATAAAATCGGATGAATACGGTGAGATTTCCGCCAAAGAATATGGTGTAATAATCTTATGTCAAGGAGAAAATTAATATGTATCCATTACCTATTGCTAAATTAATAGAAGAGTTTTCTAAGCTTCCCGGAATAGGAAAGCGTTCTGCAGAAAGATTGGCATTTTATATTTTAAAACAACCAAAAGAAAATGTTGAATCTTTTTCAAAATCACTTGTTAATGCAAAGGACAAAATTACATTTTGTCCGGTATGTCAATCTCTGACCGATAAGACTCCTTGTTCTATCTGCTCGGATATCAAGCGAGACCACAGTGTTATTTGTGTGGTTGAAAATCCTAAAGATATATTAGCAATGGAAAAAACAAAAGAATTTAAAGGTGTATATCATGTACTGCATGGTGTCATTTCTCCTATAGACGGAGTAGGACCTGATGATATAAAAATAAAAGAACTACTTATGAGAACAAAAAATGAAGATCTAAAAGAAATTATCATGGCTACAAATCCATCAATTGAAGGAGAGGCAACAGCCATGTATATTTCGAATCTTTTTAAGAATTTTGGAATAAAAGTTACAAGAATTGCGCACGGACTCCCTGTTGGCGGTGAACTTGAATACGCTGATGAAATAACAATAACACGTGCGTTAGAAGGAAGACACGAGATATAAAGAAGGTGTTTTTATGGAACTAAAACCGAATGAGGTAATTGAGAATTTAGGTGATGGCTTTAAAATCATTCAAAATAAAACGATGTTTTGTTATGGAACGGATGCGGCGCTCTTATCTGACTTTATAGTTGCAAAGCCTAAAGAAAAGCTTATTGATTTATGTTCCGGAAATGGAATAATACCGATTTTACTTTGTAAAAAGACCAAATGTACTGATATAACTGCATTGGAAATACAAAAAGATGTTTGTGAGCTTACCGAAAGAAGTGTAAAGTTGAACAACTTAACAAACAAAATTTCAGTAATTAACGGAGATTTGAGAAAAGTAAAAGAATTATATATGTGCGGAAGTTTTGATGTGGTAACATGCAATCCGCCGTACATGCCAAAAAATACAGGAAAATCAAATGTAAGTGAAAGTGTAAATATTGCAAGACATGAGATAATGTGCACACTGGAAAATGTAATTGAATCTTCTGCTTTTCTTCTTAAAAACGGAGGAAGATTATACATTGTGCATCTCGCGTCAAGACTTTCTGATGTCATTTATCTTATGAGAAAAAACAACCTTCAACCTAAAAGGATGACAATGGTATCTGCAAATCCTGATAAAGAACCGTCATTAGTATTAATTGAGGCACAAAAAGACAGAAAAAGCGGTCTTTTAATAACGAAACCTATATATGTAAATATGGAGGCATAAATGAGCGAAAATACAGGAGTTTTGTATCTTGTTGCTACGCCGATTGGCAATTTAGATGATATAACTTTACGAGCTATAAAAATTTTAAAAGAAGTTGATTTCATCGCGGCGGAAGACACACGACATACTTTAAAATTATTAAATCATCTTGATATTCAAAAACCTATGATAAGCTACTATGAGCATAACATTAGAGAACGCGGCGAAAAGATCGTTGCAAAAATCAAAGAAGGGAATACTGCAGCGTTAGTCTCAGATGCTGGAACTCCGGCTATTTCCGATCCTGGTGAGGATTTGGTAAAACTATGTATTAAAGAGGGAATAAGAGTAATACCTGTTCCTGGAGCCGTAGCCGCTATTAATGCATTGATAGGTTCGGGAATATCTACTAAAAGATTTTCATTTGAAGGTTTTTTGAGTGTTAATAAAAAGAGCAGAATAGACCATTTGGAATCGGTTTGTGATTCTTTGCATACACTCATATTTTATGAAGCTCCTCATAAGCTCTTAAACACCTTAAATGATATGCTAAAATACTTTGGAAACAGAAAAATAACAGTTGCGAGAGAACTCACAAAAAAATTTGAAGAGTTTATATATACTGATTTAGAAAATGCAATAAGTCATTTTACTCAAAATGCGCCAAAAGGTGAATTCGTTTTGATTTTAGAGGGTGCAAATGAGGAAGAAAAAGCCTCTCCTTTTAATAAAATGACAATTATAGAGCATATTAATTATTATACTGAATTAGGCTTTGATAAAAAAGAAGCAATGAAAAAGGTTGCTCTTGACAGAAATATATCAAAGCGTGATGTTTACGCAGAAACAATC
>JAZSQN010000116.1:0-10303 GCA_045537995.1 Congzhengia sp.
AAAACAAGTTTAAAGGTTCAAAGACGGAGAAAAATCTTTGGGAGGCATTTGCAGGCGAATCTCAGGCAAGAAATAAGTATACATATTTTGCTTCAGTTGCAAAAAAAGCAGGTTATGAGCAAATAGCAGCTCTCTTTTTAAAAACAGCCGACAACGAAAAAGAACACGCAAAGCTTTGGTTTAAGGCTTTAGGCGAACTTGGTACAACTGAGGAAAACTTAAAGGCAGCAGCTGAAGGTGAAAACTTTGAGTGGACAGATATGTACGACAGAATGGCTAAAGAAGCTGATGAAGAAGGTTTTCATGAGTTAGCCGAACAATTCAGAGGTGTAGCGGCGGTAGAAAAAGCTCACGAAGACAGATATCGTGCCCTTTTAAATAATGTAGAAACGAAGAAAGTATTTGAAAAAGCGGGCGTTACAATTTGGGAATGCCGCAACTGCGGACACTTGGCAATAGGAGTTAAAGCTCCTGAAATTTGTCCTGTATGCGCACATCCTCAGGCACACTTTGAAGTGCACGCTGAAAATTACTAAAATGTTTTGGGATAGAGAATTCTATCCCTTTTTTATTTAATAATTTATAAACCAAATGTAAATTAAAAAACCTATGGTTGAAATTTTATCTTTTCTTTGATACAATTAAATTAAAGGTGAGTAAAGATGAAGAAAAGTGAATTGACAAAAAAGATAATAGAAAATATAGAACCTCTTCTGGAAGAAAAAATAGGTCAGTACGAGGAGCTTATGGCGTATTATAAATGTGCCATGATGGAGGTTGAAACAAAGTTTCGTGTTTTGAATGAGGAATTTTCACTCCAGTACGACAGAAATCCTATAAGTGCAATAAAAAGCAGGCTGAAAAGCTTAAAAAGCATACGAGATAAGCTTATAAAAAACGATTTTCCGCTATCGGTTGCATCTATAGAGGAGAATTTAAATGATGTCGCAGGCATTCGAGTTGTATGTTCTTTTGAAAAGGATGTATATCTTTTAGCAGAGGCTCTGCTAAGTCAAGATGATATTGAGCTTATATTAATGAAAGACTATATCAAAAATCCTAAAGAAAACGGATACAGGAGTTTGCACTTGATTGTAGCGGTTCCGATTTATCTGGTGAACGAAAAGCGTACAATGCGTGTTGAAATTCAGCTTCGTACGATTTCTATGGATTCTTGGGCGACATTGGAACACCAGCTTAGATATAAGAAAAACATTGAGTTTACAGAAGAAATGGCAGAAGAACTTTATTTATGCTCAAAACTAAGTGCAGAGCTTGATCATAAAATGGATAATTTAAGAAAACTTGTAAATGTATAAAAAAAGACTGTAGCCAACGGCTACAGTCTTTTTTATTTTAGTTAATATTTGGCATCTTATCTATTGCTACTTTAAGTTCATCGTCAGTTGGAATGTAATTTTGCATCTCGCCGTTATTAAAGCGTTCATATGCAAACATATCAAAATATCCTGTGCCTGTAAGACCAAATACGATGGTTTTTTCTTCTCCTGTTTCTATGCACTTTTTAGCTTCATCTATAGCTACTTTAATAGCGTGTGCACTTTCAGGAGCAGGAAGAATTCCTTCGATTCTTGCAAATTCTTCTGCTGCAGCAAAAACATCTGTCTGGCAGACAGATACAGCTTCCATCAGACCGTCATTATAAAGCTGAGATATAATATAGCTCATACCATGATATCTTAAGCCGCCTGCGTGGATTGAAGCAGGCATAAATGTACTGCCTAAAGTGTACATTTTAGCTAAAGGACATACCATACCGGTATCGCAGTAATCATAACCGAATTTACCTCGTGTTAAGGAAGGGCATGAAACCGGTTCAACTGCTATTATTTTATAGTCAGCCTCGCCTCTTAATTTTTCGCCGACGAATGGAGCGATTAAGCCTCCTAAGTTTGAACCGCCTCCTGCGCAACCAATAATTATATCAGCTTTTTCACCGTATTTATCTAATGCAGCTTTAGTTTCAAGACCTATTACAGACTGATGCAACATAACCTGTGATAAAACACTGCCTAAGACATATCTGTAGCCTTCGTTGCCTGTGGCTGTTTCTACAGCTTCAGAAATTGCACATCCCAAGCTTCCGGGAGTATTTGGAAACTCTTCTAAGATTTTTCTTCCTACCTGCGTTGTGTCGGAAGGAGAGGGAGTAACTGATGCACCGTATGTGCGCATTACTTCTCGTCTGAATGGTTTTTGTTCGTAAGATGCTTTAACCATAAATACTTTACAATCAAGATCAAAATAAGAGCACGCCATAGCTAAAGCTGTACCCCATTGACCTGCACCTGTTTCTGTTGTTACACCTTTTAGGCCTTCTTCTTTTGCATAATATGCCTGAGCTATTGCAGAATTCAACTTGTGACTGCCGCTTGTATTGTTACCTTCAAACTTATAATATATTTTAGCAGGAGTACCAAGCTTTTTTTCTAAACAATATGCACGAATTAATGGAGCAGGGCGATACATTTTATAAAAATCGAGAATTTCTTTTGGTATTTTAATAAAACGGTCTGTATCATTTAGCTCTTGACGAGCAAGCTCTCGGCAAAATACATTACTCAATTCATCTTCTGTGATGGGTTTTAGCGTTTTTGGGTTTAGAAGAGGTGCACATTTGTTTTTCATATCTGCGCGTACATTATACCATGATTTCGGCATTTCGTTTTCTTCAAGATAAATTTTGTAGGGAATTTCTTTTGACATATTAGTTTTCTCCTTTTACTTTTTTGATGAAGAAAGAGATAAAAAAACAGGCATATTATGAAAATATGCCCAAAAAATACAAACATGAAAATTATTCACACTTAATCTTGGCTATTCTCATCTAACTCATCTCAACTCATCTTTTTATATGATAACATAAAAAGAAAAAGGTGTCAAGGGCCTATATTTAAAAAGAAATAAAGAAAAAGAAAAAAATTGTTGACTTTGGATTTTTTCAATGCTATAATATAGGTTAGCCGCGTGCGTGAGGTTATAAATGGAATTAAATATTCCTACCGAAACGGCAGCGAGCAAGGATGGAGGAGGTGCGATTATGTACGCGATTATCAAAACAGGCGGAAAGCAGTATAAGGTTTCCGAAGGAGATATCATCTATGTTGAGAAACTCGGCGTAGCTGATGACGAAGCTGTTACATTCAGCGAGGTATTAGCAGTTGGTGAAGGCGATTCTTTGAAGGTAGGCACACCTTTAGTTGAAGGCGCAACAGTTACAGCTAAGGCTTTAGTTGGAGAAGGTAAAGGCAAGAAAGTCGTTGTTTTCAAGTACAAGCCTAAGAAGGGCTACCACAAAAAACAGGGACACAGACAGCCTTTTACTAAAGTTGTTATCGAGAAGATAAATGCATAATTATGACTAGGATTAGTATTTATCGTAAAAATGACAGTATCATAAAGTATGTTGTAGAAGGTCACTCAGGATATGCCAAAGAAGGCGAAGATATTGTTTGCTCGGCGATTTCTACTGTGGCTTACACGACAATAAACGGTATAACAGATGTACTTGGTATATCGGTCGGATATGAGGTCCGTGATGCTTACTTAGAGTGTATTGTTCCCGATAATCTTTCGGATAGTGAGCGTGAGAAAGTCGATATATTGCTTGATACGATGTATTTGTCATTTGTTAATTTAGAAGAACAATACAAAGAATATATAACCATTATTGATATGGAGGTGTAGTTATGCTTAAGATTAACATTCAGCTCTTCGCTCATAAAAAGGGTGTAGGTAGCACAAAAAACGGCCGTGATAGTGAAGCTAGACGACTTGGTGTTAAAAAAGCAGACGGACAGAGCGTTCTCGCCGGCAATATTCTTGTTAGACAGAGGGGAACAAAGATTCATCCCGGAACAAATGTTGGTAAAGGCGGAGACGATACATTATTCGCTTTAGTTAACGGTAAAGTTAAATTTGAAAAGTTTGGCGCAGGTAAAAAGCGTGTAAGTGTATACGAGGATGTTACAGCGTAATTTTAGTTTATTAGCCCCGAGAAAAACTCGGGGCTTTTTACTTAATAAAAGAGGTGAAATTTGTGCCGAAGATATATGCAATATCAGATTTGCATTTGGGATTTTCTTGTGATAAGCCGATGAATATTTTCGGCGACAGATGGAAAAATCACGAAGAAAAGCTTTATGAAAATTGGCAAAGCAAAGTAAAAAGTGACGATGTTATTTTGATTCCTGGAGATATATCATGGGAAACATATTTAAATAATACAAAGTCAGATTTTGAATTTATAGAAAAACTTAACGGAACGAAAATAATTACAAAGGGCAATCACGATTACTGGTGGGAAACTCTTTCTAAATTGAATAAATTTTTAACAGAAAATAATTTTAATACGATTCGTTTTTTACACAATACCAATGTGGTTTTTAAAAATGTGTGTATATGCGGAACGAAGGGATACCCAGAAATGGATGGAAGACCCTTGTCTGGCGAAGAGAAAAAACTTTATGACCGCGAAATATTAAGACTTAAAAATGCGGTTGAAGAGGCAAAAAAAACGGGTGCTGAAAAAATAATAGTTATGCTTCATTACCCTCCAAGACCAGACGGAGAATTTGCAAAAATTTTAGAAGAAAATAAAGTAGATTTTTGTATATACGGGCACTTGCACGGCGGGACATTTGGTGCAGTAACCAATTCAAACATAAGCGGGGTGGAGTATCGGTTAGTATCCGGCGACTATTTGAAGTTTAGCCCTATGGAGATTATGAAGATACAATAAATCACTTGCTGATTTTATAACAACTTTAAGGAAAACTAAATTTTTGATTGTAGGGAGATATTTACATGTACAAAGAAATCAAACAACTAAAAACAGAAACAAAGTTCAACAGTGAAGGCAAGGAAAAAATGTTTAAAACCAATCTTGCAGATTTTGATGCATGGGATCCGAGAATCAGGCTTTTTTCTTTTATTCAGGTAAAACCGGGCGAAGAAGTGGAATATCATACGCATGTCGGTGAGAGCGAAACTTTCTTTATTCTTTCGGGAGAGGGCATATATAATGATAACGGGAAGGATGTTGAAGTGGTTCCGGGAATGGTGACATTTACCCCGTCAGGTAAAGGTCACGCCATTAAAAATACCGGCGATGAAATGCTTGTTTTTATCGCTCTTATTCTTGTTGATTAATTGTAAAAAACGCAGTGAGTTTTCATCACTGCGTTTTTAAATACTCTTTTAGTTTTTCAAGATTTTTTTGGGCAACGGTTCTTCCTGTCTGGTATGCTTTTTCAAGCTCATCTGCATTATGTTCAACATGACCTACATTTAGCTTTTCTTCGGGTCGAATAACAAAAAGCTCTCCTGTTTCCTCTTTTTCTTTAATATACGCCGTTGTTTCGTTATACATATTGTGACGGTTTGCCATAACCTCAATCAGCTTTGGAAACTTTTTATAAACAAACTTTATGAGGGGAAGAGCGCTATTTTTTTTCTTGATATAATTTATGGGTTGGGTAAGAACGACTACATTTTTGTTATATCCCATATTTTCAAAAGCTTTAATGGGAATAGAGTCGGACATACCTCCGTCAAGAAGCTTTTTGCCTGCTACTTCAACAATACGAGATGCTAATGGCATGGAGGCAGATGCTCTCATCCACAAAAGACAGTCAGGGTCGTCGACATCGTATTTCTTATATACAGGCTTTCCTGTTTCAATGTCGGTGCAAACTATATAAAATTCAACATTTGATTTTCTAAAAGCGTCATTGTCAAATGGATCTAGTTTGTTTGGAATTTCGTCATAACAAAAATCCTTGCCGTATAAATCTCCTGTTTTTATTAAAGAAGTTAAACTACAGTACCTTTTATCATTGCAATATTTTTTGTTATATCTTATGGTACGGCCTATTTGTTTTGAAATATAGTTGCAACCAAATGTAGCACCTGCAGATACGCCGATAACACCGTCAAAGCATATATCATTCTCCATAAGAACATCAAGTACGCCTGCTGTAAACATACCTCTCATTGCTCCGCCTTCTAAAACAAGACCATATTTTTTCTCCATAAAAATACACCTCATAAAAAGTAAAAATGCGGTAAGCCAATAAGACTTACCGCATTTTGGTGCCGCTGGCCGGAGTCGAACCGGCACGGTATCACTACCGGCGGATTTTGAGTCCGCTACGTCTGCCAATTCCATCACAGCGGCAAAAACCTGACTTTTTTATTGTAACATCGAATGAACAATTTGTCAATATTAAATTTAAAAACGTTTTTTTCATGAAATAATTACTAAAAAATACAAAAATATCAATAAAAAGTAAAAAAAGTCCTTGTTTTTTCTGGTTTTTTGTGGTATCATTTATATATACTTTAAAAGTTGAGGTGAAAATGATGAACAAAACAGAGTTAGTTGCTGCTGTTGCTGCAAAAGCTGAACTTTCTAAAAAAGATGCTGAAGCTGCTGTAAGCGCTACAGTTGATGCTATTAAAGATGCATTAAAGGCTGGCGATAAAGTTGCTTTAGTTGGCTTCGGTACATTCGAAGTTAGAGCTCGTGCTGCTCGTGAGGGTAAGAACCCCCAGACAGGTGAAAAAATTAAGATTGCAGCTACAAAGGTTCCTGCATTCAAGGCAGGTAAGGCGTGAAAAGACGCTGTAAAATAATCTTGAGCGATTTTAAGGCGAAAGGAGTAATCCTTTCGCCTTTTTTCGTACAAGTATAGTTGAAAATATTTTTAAAATGTGATATATTTATATAAAAAGTTTTGGAGGTTTCAAATGGACAGAATTACAAAGGCAGTAGAAAATCATAAAAAAGGGTATAACTGTGCACAAGCAGTGCTATGCGCATTTTGTGATATAACTGATATGACTGAAGATGAACTTTTCAGAATTTCAGAAGGTTTTGGAGGCGGAATGGGAGCAACACAGGGTGTTTGCGGAGCTGTTAGTGCGATGGTTTTTTTGGCAGGTCTTAAAAAAAGTCATGGTGTTGACGCTATACCCGATACAAACAAGGCAAACACATACAAGTTTGCAAGTGAGCTTATGAAGGCGTTTGAGGAAAAGAATAAGTCGATTATATGCAGCCGGATAAAAGGTGAAAAATTGCGTTCGTGTGACGGATGTATAGAGGATGCTGTGGCTATTCTGGAAGAAAAGCTGGGACAAAAAGAGTAAATGCAGGTGATAATATGCAAGACAATAAGAAAATTTTAAAAAACCAAATGTCCCGAAATAATTTGCATTTCAATAAGTCGTTAGGACAAAACTTTTTGACTGACGACAATGTTCTAGATGAGATAATAACATCAGCTGATTTAGACGACACAGGAAATGTTTTAGAAATAGGACCGGGTGCAGGAGCTTTAACAAAAAGACTTGCAGCTTGTGCCAAAAAAGTTGTTGCTGTTGAGATTGATTCATCGTTAATTCCGATGCTTTCTAAGAATTTGTCGGAATATGAAAATGTGACGATAATTAACAGTGATATTCTGAAGGTAGATTTGAAAAAACTTATTGAAAATGAGTTTAAAGGTGAAAAAGTTCGTGTTGTAGCTAATCTTCCTTATTATATCACGACACCAATTATAATGAAACTTCTTGAAGAAAATCCGGGATTTGAAAGCATTATCGTGATGGTTCAAAAAGAGGTGGCAGATAGATTGGTTGCATCACCTGGCGATAAAAATTGTGGTGCAATAACATATAGTGTAAATTATTACTGTGATGCAAAAAAAGTTATTGATGTACCTCCGGAGGCATTTGTACCTGAACCTAAAGTGTGGTCGTCTGTAATAAAACTTATCTTAAGAGAAGCACCTCCGGTTGAAGTAGAGGACAAAAATCATTTGTTTGAGCTCATAAAGGCTGCGTTTTTAATGAGAAGAAAAACTTTTTTAAACTGTGTTTCGCAAAGCAAAGCGATATCGGTAGAAAAGGAAGTATTGCGTGAAATCTTAGAAAAATTCGGAATTTCCGAAACTATAAGAGGCGAAGCCTTAACCCTCGTGCAATTTTCACAAATTTCTAATGAAATAGTAAATAGAAATTTGTAGAATAAAACGGGTTATTTTTTAGATAAAAGACTATGAAAAATATTTAAAAAAGTGTATAATATAAGTATCAAAATAAAGTGTGGTAGTTTTGTTTAATTTAGATTACTGCGTATAATAAGTGGTAAAAGGAGAATAGAAATGACAAACAACAAAGTGGTTTTAAACTGGCTTGAAGAAATGAAAGCCTTGACAACACCCGATTCAATCGTTTGGATTGACGGAAGTGAAGAGCAGCTCGAAGCATTAAGAGCAGAAGCTGTTAAAACTGGCGAAATGATTAAACTCAATCAGGAAAAGTTACCGGGTTGCTATTATCATAGAACAGCGGAAAATGATGTTGCGCGTGTAGAAGACAGAACATTCATCTGCACACCAACAAAAGAAGAAGCAGGTCCTGTTAACAACTGGATGGAGCCTTCTGAAATGTATGCTAAGTTAAATGCACTCTATAAAGGTTCAATGTCTGGCAGAACAATGTATGTTATTCCATATTCAATGGGTCCTGTTGGCTCACCATTTTCAAAAATTGGTATTGAGCTTACTGACAGTATCTATGTTGTATTAAACATGGCAATCATGACAAGAATCGGCAAGGCTGTAATAGATGAATTAGGAGATAGCGAAGACTTTGTTAAGTGCTTACATGCTAAAAAAGATGTAAATCCTGATGAAAGATATATTGTACATTTCCCACAGGACAACACAATTATGTCTGTAAACTCTGCTTACGGCGGTAATGTTCTTTTAGGTAAAAAGTGCTTTGCACTTCGTATTGCTTCATATCAGGGTATGCAGGAAGGCTGGATGGCAGAACATATGCTCATTTTAGGATTAGAAAATCCTAAGGGTGAAGTTAAGTACATTTGTGCTGCATTCCCATCTGCTTGCGGTAAAACAAACCTTGCAATGCTCATTCCTCCTGAATACTTAAAGAAAAAAGGCTACAAGGTATGGACAGTGGGCGATGATATCGCATGGATCAGAAAAGGCAAGGACGGAAGATTATATGCTATCAACCCTGAAGCAGGCTTCTTCGGTGTTGCTCCTGGTACAAGTGTAAAAACAAACTTTAATGCTTTAGAATCAACAAAGAAAAATACAATTTTTACAAATGTTGCAATTAATAATGATGATATGACAGTTTGGTGGGAAGGTTTAGACAAGAATCCTCCCGAAAACTGCACAGAGTGGACCGGAAAACAGGTTAACGGTAAGACCTATGAAGGAAAGCTTGCTCATCCTAACTCAAGATTTACAGCTCCTGCTATTAACTGCCCCTGTATTTCTTCTGAATTTGAAAATCCTGAAGGTGTTCCGATTTCTGCTATCGTATTTGGCGGAAGACGCGCAAAGACTGCACCATTAGTATATCAGGCAAGAGACTGGAATCACGGTGTATTCGTAGGTGCTACAATGGCATCTGAAACAACAGCAGCTGCAGCTGGTGCTGTAGGTGTTGTTCGTCGTGACCCTATGGCTATGAAGCCTTTCGTAGGTTATAATATGGCTGATTACTTCCAGCATTGGATTGAAATGGGCGAAAAATTAGATGCTGATAAAGCACCGAAAATTTTCCATGTTAACTGGTTCAGACAGGATGACGAAGGTAATTTCATGTGGCCTGGATTTGGTGACAATATGAGAGTACTTCTCTGGATTTTAGACAGATGTGCAGGCAATGTAGATGCAAGAGAATGTGAAATCGGTTACATTCCTGAAGAAGGTGCAATTGATACAACTGATTTAGATATGACACCCAAAGCTTTAGAAGAACTCTTTGAAGTTGACAAAAAGCTCTGGTTAGAAGATGTTCAAGACCAGGAAAAATACTTTGCTCAGTTCGGCGATAAACTCCCCAAAGAAATTAAAGAAGAATTAGAAAACTTAAAAGCAAAGTTATCTAAATAATTAAATTATAAAAAGAGTGCAATTCTTGCACGCTTTTTATAATTTTTCTTGTAAAACATTCTTTTTTATGTTATATTAAAATTAGATAATGTTTTTGGAGGATTAAGATGAAATATTCAGAACAATTTGCAGCAAAAAAAGAAGTTTTGCAGAGTAAAAAGGTTTCAATAGGATTTGATGGCTTTGTAGATTACATTATCCATCCGGTAAAAACCCGTCAGGATGAAAATAATTGTACATACTTTCCGACAATTGACCAGTTTGGTGAAAAAATCACAAGCCTTGCAGGCAGAAGCGGTAATGTTGAATTAATAATCAAAAGTACAGATTTTGGAGGTTGCGGT